>NZ_JBEZXZ010000384.1:0-3154 GCF_040638275.1 Actinoplanes sp. NPDC026623
CCCCGGCGAGGCCCGAATTCTCGGTGCCCCTACATCACCCCCGGGGGGCCGCGCGGCCCCCCGCGCCCCGGTGCGCCTGCCGCAGCGCCGCGCCGAGCTCGCGGGCCGTCGACCGGGCCGCGGCCACGTTCGCGCCGTCGGCCTTGGTGACCGCGACGACGTCGGCCCACTCCAGCACGCCCATCTTGATGGCCTGCAGCCGGTCGCCGGTGCCGGTCACGCTGACCAGCAGGAACGTGTCGACCAGGTCGGCCACCGCGGTCTCCGACTGGCCGACCCCGACGGTCTCCACCAGGATCACGTCGTAGCCGGCCGCCTCGACCACGGCGAGCACGTCGTGGGTGCTGTCGGCGACCCCGCCGAGCGCGCCCGAGCTGGGCGTGGGCCGGATGAACGCCGCGTCGTGCGCGCCGAGCCCGGCCATCCGGGTGCGGTCGCCGAGGATGCTGCCGCCGGTGCGCGACGACGACGGGTCGACGGCCAGCACCGCCACCCGGTGCCCGCCGGCGATCAGGTGCCGGCCGAGCGTGTCGACAAGCGTCGACTTGCCGCCGCCCGGCACCCCGCTGATCCCGATCCGGTGGGCCGTCCCGCCCGGTCCGAGCAGCTCCAGCAGGCGGCGGGCGGCCGCGCGGTCGGCCGGGCGTGCCGATTCGACAAGGGTGAGCGCGCGGGACAGCACGTGCCGGTGCCCGGCCCGGATCCCGGCGGCGTACGCCTCGACATCGATGCTCACCCGCGCTTGCCGAGCTCGGCCAGGACCCGCACCGCGGCGTCGGCGAGCACGGTGCCCGGGCCGAAGACCTCGGCCACGCCCGCCGCCCGCAACGCCGGGACGTCGCCGGGCGGGATCACCCCGCCGACCACGATCATGATGTCCGGCCGGCCGGCCGCGGCCAGTTCGGCGCGCAGCTCGGGCACGAGCGTGCCGTGCCCGCCGGCCAGCGAGTTGACGCCGACCACGTGCACGTCGGAGTCCACCGCCTGCCGGGCCACCTCGGCCGGGGTCTGGAACAGCGCGCCGACGTCGACGTCGAAGCCGAGGTCGGCGAACGCGGTCGCCACCACCTTCTGGCCGCGGTCGTGGCCGTCCTGGCCCATCTTCGCGATCAGGATCCGCGGGCGCCGGCCGTCGGCCGCCGCGAACTCGTCGGCCGCCGCCCGGGCCACGCCGATGCCGCCGCCGTCGCCGGCCTCGTCGCGGTAGACGCCGGTGATGGTCTGCACGTCGCCTTCGTAGCGGCCGAACACGGCCTCCATCGCGTCGGACATCTCGCCGACCGTGGCGCCCGCCCGGGCCGCCGCGACGCAGCGGGCGAGCAGGTTGTCGCCGGTCCGGCCGGCCGCCTCGGTGAGCGCGGCCAGCGCCGCCGCACAGGCCTGGCCGTCGCGTCCGGCCCGCAGCTCGCGCAGCCGGTCGAGTTGCCGCTGCCGGGCTACGGTGTTGTCCACCTTGCGCACCTCGGGCGGCTGGTCGGCGACCGGAGCGAAGACGTTGACGCCGACGATCCGCTGCCGGCCCGCGTCGATCCGGGCCTGGGTGCGGGCCGCGGCCTCATCGATCCGGCGCTTCGGGATGCCGGCCGCGATCGCCGCGGCCATCCCGCCGGCGCCCCGGATCTCGGCCAGGTGGGCGCGGGCGCGCCCGGTCAGCTCGTGGGTGAGGCGCTCGACGTACGCGCTGCCGCCCCACGGGTCGATCACCCGGGTGGTGCCGGTCTCGTGCTGCAGCAGCAGCTGGGTGTTGCGGGCGATCCGGGCGGAGAACTCGGTCGGCAGGGCGAGGGCCTCGTCCAGCGCGTTGGTGTGCAGCGACTGGGTGTGGCCCTGTGTCGCGGCCATCGCCTCGACGCAGGTGCGCACGACGTTGTTGTAGACGTCCTGCGCGGTCAGCGACCAGCCGGAGGTCTGGCAGTGCGCGCGCAGGGCCAGCGATTTCGGGTCGGCCGCGCCGAAGCCGCCGACCAGCTCGGACCAGAGCAGCCGGCCGGCCCGCAGCTTGGCGATCTCGGTGAAGTAGTTCATCCCGATGCCCCAGAAGAACGACAGCCGGGGCGCGAAGTCGTCCACCGCGAGCCCGGCCGCGAGCCCGGCCTCCAGGTACTCCACGCCGTCGGCCAGCGTGTAGGCCAGCTCCAGGTCGGCGGTCGCCCCGGCCTCCTGCAGGTGGTAGCCGGAGATCGAGATGGAGTTGAACCTCGGCATGTGCGCGGCGGTGTAGGCGAGCACGTCGGCGACGATCCGCATCGACGGCACCGGCGGATAGATATAGGTGTTGCGGACCATGAACTCCTTGAGGATGTCGTTCTGGATCGTCCCGGCCAGCCGGTCCGGCGACACGCCCTGCTCCTCGGCCGCCACGATGTAGAGCGCCAGGATCGGCAGGACCGCGCCGTTCATCGTCATCGAGACGCTGGTGCGCTCCAGCGGGATTCCGGCGAACAGCAGGCGCATGTCCAGAATGGAGTCGACCGCGACCCCGGCCATCCCGACGTCGCCGGCCACCCGCGGATGGTCCGAGTCGTAACCGCGATGGGTGGCCAGGTCGAACGCGACCGACAGGCCGGTCTGCCCGGCGGCCAGGTTGCGGCGGTAGAACGCGTTCGACTCCTCCGCGGTGGAGAATCCCGCGTACTGGCGGACGGTCCACGGCTGGGTCGCGTACATCGCCGGGTACGGGCCGCGCAGGTAGGGCGGCATGCCGGGCATCGTGCCCAGGTCGAGGCCGGCCAGGTCGGCGACGCCGTACCGGGGCCGCACGTCGATGCCCTCGGCGGTGCGCCACGGCCGGCCCGGCTCGTCGGCCACGGCCGCCGGGGCGCCCAGTTCGACGTCGGCGAAGTCCGGGATGGTCATGCGATCTCCAGCTCCTTGAGTACGGTCTCCAGCACGTCGGCCACGTCGCACCCGTCGTACAGGTGCCCGGTGACGCCGGGCCGCTCCGCCGGGCGGCCGGCCAGCCAGACCCCGGTCGCGCCGGCCGCGGCCAGCGCCCGGGCGGCGGCGTCGGCCTCCTCCGCGTACGCCTCGTCGGTGCCGCACAGGCAGGCGACCGTGGTGCCGGCCGCGGCCAGCGCCGCCCTCAGCTCCCGCGGGTCGCCGCCGGCGGCCGGCGCCGCGATGCCGGCGACCGCGAGCAGATCGGTGGCGAAGA
>NZ_JBEZXZ010000385.1:0-3143 GCF_040638275.1 Actinoplanes sp. NPDC026623
CCGGGTTCGGCCCGCGCGTCCGCGGCGGCGGCGACCGCGGCCGTCGCCGCGGCCGCCCGGCCGGCCAGGTCCGGGTCGGGGACCGCCGGCGGCACCGGCGCGCCGGGCGCGATCAGGTCACCCGGTTCCAGCGCCCGCGCCCCGGACAGCAGCGCCCGGGCCGCGCGCACGGCCTCCAGGAACTCCGGCACCGTGATCACGTCCGGGGTCCACCGCGGATCCCGGGTGTAGTCGAAGCTCAGTGTCGCCCGGGTGCCGACGTCCGGGCGCGCGGCGAGCGCGGTGGCCAGGTGCCGTTCGAGGTCGCCGGGGTCGCCCGCGCCGTTCTCGGGCATCAGCACGTAGTCGAGCGGCGACAGCCGCAGCCCGGCGAGGTCGGTCAGCAGGTACCGGAAGCCCTCGTCGGCCAGGTCGACGCGGACCCGGCAGCGGATCGTGTCCGGCGCGGGGAGCAGCCGGCCGAGCCACGCGTCGACCCGCGGCTCGGCGAGCCGCCGGGCGCGGGTCTGGTCGACCGGCCACCCGCCGGCGGGCGGATCACCCAGGGCCAGGATCAGCCGGTGGGTCACGGTGGTTCCGGTGCGCGGGGTGCGCACGGAGTCGAGTTCCGGCGGCGGCGCCTCCCCGCCGGCGGTCGCGTCGACGGTCGCGCCGGCCCGCAACGGCTGGCCCTGCACGGCGTGATGAACCGACTCGGCCAGCAGGGCGTCGCCGAGCGCGTCGACCGCGTCGTCCAGCTTGCGCAGCACGTCGAGCGCCGCGTCGCGTTCGGCGGCGTGCCCGGCGCCCAGGCCGATCGCGCTCAGGTCGAGCCGTCCGGTGCGCCACAGCCGCTGCAGCGCCAGGCCGTCCACAACGGACGTCGCGTCCAGCGATTCGCGGGGCGGCTCGCCGGCGGAGACCCGGATGCCGCGCACCGGGGCTAGGGCCCGGAAGTCGTCGATCCAGGCCGCCAGCGTGCCGACCGGGTGCTCCTGCAGGTCGCGCTCGAACCGGTACCCGAGCAGCGCGCCCAGGCTCTGCCCCTGCCGCACGCCGTCGAGCAGCCAGGCCGCGATGCGGACCCGGCGGGACGGCAGGTCGACGGCGAGCGGGCCACCGGCCGCCGTGGCGTGCGCCTGGTGCCCGGCGCGCAGCACGGCGGCGGTGGTGGCCTGGGCCAGCGACGGGGCGTGCACGAATCCGGCGTTGCCGTCCTGCCGGTACACCTGATGCTGTTCCTCCCCGGCCGGTCGCGGCTGGACCTCGGCCGGCGCGGGCCGGCGGCTCAGGTTCTCCACCCAGCCGTAGCCGCCGAGGTGCGCGCCCGACCCGGCGGTGCCGCCGGCGCCGCGCAACGACCGCAGCCGCCGGGTGGCCAGCGACGTGATCCACGCGTCCAGCCGGTGCGACGACAGCGGGAGCGTCTCGCGGACCAGCCGGTCGAGGCGGGCCGGATCCACCGAGGTCAGGCGTCGCAGCGCGGCCCGCACGGCGGCCGGCATCGTCATGGCCGGGTCGCGGGCGTCGGGCGCGGCCAGGTAGTCACCGAGCACGGCGGTGGCGCCGGTGAGCGTGGTGACCGGGCGGGCCAGCCGCTGCCACAGGGTGACGTCGGCGCGGCCGGGCACGACGCCGATCAGTTCCGGATCCAGGTGCTCGCCGGCCGGCGGCGGCGCGGCCTGGCGGTTCAGCACCTGTTCGGCGGCGATCGCGTACGCGGTGAGCATCGCCTGCCGGGCCAGCCGGAACAGCAGCGGCGTCCGCGCCACCGGCCCGGGCGCGGCCAGGGTCCGCAGGCCGGCCGGCGTGGCATCGGCGACGGCGGTGAGGTACTGGCCCGGATCGGGCCCGATGACCGGCGCGTCGATCGGGAACGAGTTCCCGGCGAACACCGCCTCGCCGACCCGCGGCTGCCAGTCCGGACGGCCCAGCCGGGCCTTGAGCGCGTCGGCGGCGTCGCGCAACTGGGCCCGCCACCGCTCGTCCAGGTTGAGGTCGGAGAACCGCCAGAGGAACGCGAAGTACTCCATGCCCAGGACGCTGCGGCCGTAGACCTGCTGCGCGGTCGGTGCCATGCCGAAGATGCGCAGCGCCGTCTCCTGCGGTGCCGGGCCGCCGGTGCTGATCCGGGGGAGGCCGGGGATCGCCGGGGTCCAGACGTCGCGGCGGAGCCGGACGATGAAATCCACCACCGCCGGGCCGATGCCGGGCGGGTCGACCCCCGCGGAGTCGACCGGTTGCCACAGCTCCAGCGGGGTGATCGGCAGGATGCCGTACGGCTGGTCGCCGATCCGCAGCGTGGGCAGCGGGCCGTTCGCCCGCACGTACGCCTCGAAGTGCCGCCGGGCGGCCTCGATGTCCTCGTCGCCGAACACCGGATTCATCTGCTGCCACAGGAATCCGCCCCAGGTGGCCGGCCACAGCAGGCGGTTCATCGCCCGCATTTCGGCCTCGTCCACCGTTCGCGCGCCGTCGGCCCGGGCGAGCGCGTTCGGGGCGCCGGGCCGGCCGATGGGCAGGGCCGGCCCGGGGCGCGGGTCGGTGGAGCTCAGGCCCGCGCCGAGGGCGTCGGCGAGCAGGATCGCGTTGCTGTCCCACGGTTCCGGCACGCTGTCGCGGTCGGTGACCCGCAGCGCGGCGATCCGCTCGGGGCTGCGCCGCCCCGGTACCAGCGCCGCGTCCGGGGTCTGGTTCGTCGGCGTGCCGGGTGCCACGTACCCGAGGCCGTCGGTGTGGTGGTGCGCCTCGAACAGATCCGCCAGGACGCCTGCCGCCGCCCGTGGATCGGGATCGTCGCGCACGCCGTACACGAGCAGCCGGTCGATGCCGTACTTGAAGGCCTCCGGGTGGCCGCTCAGGTCCACCCGCGCGGCCATGCCGGCCAGGCACGCCTCCTCGAAGTCGGCGAGCCAGCGGATGCCGTCGTCCAGCGGCTGATCCGCCGGCTGCTGTCCGCTGTAGTCCGCGCCGGGAGCGGGTCCGACCGCCAGCGGGGTGCGGATCGGCACCGGCAGGTCGTACGCCAGGCGGGACGGCTGCGGGCTGGACATGAGCACGACGACGCGCCAGCGGTCCGGCAGCCCCGACGCCCGCGGTGCCCGGGTCCACGCCGCGGGCCGCTTCCCGACGGCCGGGAACCTCGGCGCCGGGTCCAGCGGGAC
>NZ_JBEZXZ010000386.1:0-3129 GCF_040638275.1 Actinoplanes sp. NPDC026623
GTCCGCGACGCCGCAGCCGTCGGCCGTGCAGAGCTGGTCCAGCAGGGTGAGCAGCGCGCAGAGCGGCCGCGGCGGCAGCTCCCGCCAGGCCGGCTCGCCGGCGGTCAGCGCCCGGCGGACGACCGTGCCGTGCAGCGGCGAGACGGCCGCGACCCGGGCCAGTGCCTCGGCGAGGCGGTGGCCCGAGGTGCCCTCCCAGAGGTCCTTGCCGAGCGCCGGCCCGAGCACCCCGCCGGTGAGCCGGCCGTCGGCGACCGCCTGGGCGAGCACGTCGGCGGCGAGGACGCGCACCTCGGCGCCGTCGTCGGCGGCGAGCAGCAGCACCGCCCGCAGCGCCTCGGCGGGCAGCGGCTCGTCGGGTTCGAGCAGCCAGCCGAGCGCCCGGCGCGAGTGCGGCTCGCCGGCCCAGACCCAGCGGTTGTCGCCCGGCCACTGGGTGGCCGCCCACGCGGTGCTGTACCGGGCGTCGCGGGCCCACTCGTGCCATTCCTCGACCGCCCGGTACTCGGGTAGCCGGTGCAGATCAAGGAGGAACGTGCCGTCCTGGTTCGGCGAGAAGACGGCCCGCGCGTACGCCTCGGGATCCAGCCGGTCCATTCGAGGAGGCGGCGGCGGGACGGGTTCGCCGAACGCGTACGGCGCTCCCGTGTGCGGCCGGCCGAGCTGCCAGGCGACGGCCCGGGGTACCGGATCGGGCGCCGCGGCGACGTCCTCGCCGGAGCCGCAGGCGGCCCGGACCACCGCGGCCAGCGTGCCCGGCAGGCCGGCGAGCCGCTCCCGGGCAGCGGCCCGGCCCCACGGTGCGAGGCGGGTCACCGCGATCGCGGCGTCGAGGGGCCGGTCCAGGGCCGCGTCGCCGGCGGCGATCACCCGATCCGCGAGCACGGCCGGGTCGAGCCAGCCGTTCTCGTCGGTCGGCGGGGCCAGCAGCCGGGCGGTGGCGCCGCCGCGCAGCATGAGGGCCACCTCACGGAGCCGGCCCACCAGCCAGTCGCGCGGGGCGGCGAGCGGGCCCGCGGGCGGCGCCACGCGTTCCGGCTGCATCCAGAACGCCACCAGGTAGCAGAAGTCGGCGACGATGCTCTCGCCCCAGCCCGGCTCCTCGGTTTCGAAGATCCGGTTGACCCGGTCGATGAGCGGTCCGACCCGGCGGCCGAAGTCGTCGGGTCGCACCGCGCTCAGCGCGGCCAGCCCGTCGAGGGCGCGCTCGCAGTCCGAGGTCCGCTCCGCGGTCCCGTCGACCACTCGCAGCAGCCATTCGATCAGCTCGTCCAGCGTGCCGATCGGGGCGGCGACGGGCCTGGAATCGCCGGGCCGCGCGTCCCGCCAGGGCTCGAGCAGCACCGGCGGCGGCTCCTCGCCGGCCCGGATCGCCGCCACGACCGGGCCGAGACCGGCGACGCCGGCGGCCTGCGCGAGCAGCTCGTCGAGGCCGGATTCCGCCTCGGCGGGCGCCGCCGGGAGGTGCGCGTTCAGCTCGGCGGCCACCGACGGGGCGAGATCCGGCGCCGCGTCGCTCAGCGCGGCCCGGACCACCGGGTCGCAGAGGTGGGGAAGCAGCGCCCGCACCGCATCCTGCTGGACCTCCGGGCGGGGGTGGCAGAGGGCCAGGGTCAGCGCGCCGGCCGCCGGCGCCGCCAGCGCGGGTTGCCGGCGCAGGGCCGACGCGATCAGCTTGACGGCGCCCCGGGCGGTGCCCGCCGCGGTGACACCGGTGGCCGCGCCGACCTGGTCGATCACGTCTGCCGGGTCGAGCCGGCCGGTCCGGTCGACCTTCAGCAGCATCTGCACGGCGAAGCCGGCGACCGACGGCGTGTGGTGCCCGGCCAGCCGGAGCAGCCGCTGCCGCCGGTCGGCGAACTCCGCGACGGACGGGCGCATGACGGTCAGGAACCGCCGGTACGTCGCGGTGCCCTCGCCCCCGTCGCCGGCCATCGTGTCGAGAACTCCGGTGAGAACCCGGTCCCGCAGCGGGTCACCGCCGGGCAGGGCGGCCAGCAGCGGCGACCAGGCCCGCTCGGTGTCGAAGCCGGGGCCCGAGGACCTCACCTGCCGTTCATCGCCGCGGACCAGCACGGGGATGCCGTCTGGCAGGTCCAGGAGCGCCGGAAGGTCCACCTCGAGCAGGGCCGGATCGCGGCGCACCATGTCGGGCAGCTTCTCCGCCTGTGACCGGCCGGCGTACTCGGCGCAGCCCTCCAGCCAGCGGCGGTCGCCGGGCCGTGCGACCAGCCCGTCCACGACGAGGCGCCAGACCGAGTCCCACAGCCGGTGCCCGTACGCCAGGCCTTCGTCGGCCACCCGATCCAGCCAGGGCGGGCGCCGGTCGGCGAGGATGCGGTGCCCGGCCGTGCTCGCGAGGGCGTCCTTGAGGTGGTGCCGGCGGCGCCAGGCGTCCTCGCCGTCGTGGATGTCGATGTCCGGCGGCCAGCCGTCCGGGTCGCCGGTGCCCAGCCACGCCAGGTGGGCGGCCCTGAGCCGGGCCCGGCCCGCGCGGACCTCGGCGGCCGGCGCGCGGACGTCGCGGGCGTGGCCGGCGCGGTGCAGCTCGTCAGCGCGTGCCACCACCGCCGGATCGAGCGCCGCCCGGTCCCGCTCGGACAGCGGCGCCAGCAACGCGACGATCGCCCCGTCGTCGGCCTCGTCGATGGCGGCGACAAGCCGCTCAAGGTCGGACCCGCTCACGTGCCGGCCTCCTTCGTCAGATGGGAACGTGCGGCCAGGACGTGCCGGCAGGGGCCGCGGGACCCGCGGTGCCGGGAATACCACAGGCAGGTGCACCGGGCGTCGTCCGCGGTGAGCACGACCCGGTGCGCGAAACCGCGGCCGCGGACGAACACCTCGTGGCCGCCCGGGATCGGGTTGACCTCGAGGTCGCCGGCGGTGATCGCGGCCGCCCGGCGTACCCGCGGCTGCAGCGCCGCGACGCGCTCGGCGGCGAACGGCAGGTCCCGGCGGAACCAGGCACCCTCGGTGAGGTCGTACCCGACAAGTCCCTGGCCGCCGAGCACGGCCAGCAGGAGACGCAGCCGCTCGGCGGAGACTCCGGCCCGGGCGGCGAGGCCGGCCTCGTCGCGCCGGGCGGTCCACGCCCGCTCGGGATGCAGGGCGGCGGCCGCGGCCACCGCC
>NZ_JBEZXZ010000387.1:0-3110 GCF_040638275.1 Actinoplanes sp. NPDC026623
GGCCGCGGCCGCGTCCTCGTCCGCCTTGCCGCTCGAGCAGCCGGTGCCGAGCAGGAGAAGGGCGCCGTTAACGGCGGTCGCGCACAGCAGGCGTCGCATGGGGTTCGGTACTCCTCGGGGATGTCACTGGGGAATCACGAGGGTAACCGACATAGATCGGCGAACATGGGCCGGGCGGCCTCAGCAGGGATTACCCCGCCGAAGCCGCCCGGCCGGTGCTGCTTACGGGCGGGTACGCCGCCGGGTGCCGCCGCGGCGCGACCGGCGCCGGCCGCCCGCTCCCGCACCCACGGGCTCGTCGTCGCCGTCCTCGTCGTCCTCGTCGTCCTCGGCCGCGTCCGGGTCGTCCGAGCCGGTGAGCTGCAGCGGCTCGGCGGGGTGCTCCGCGCCGTTCGGCCCGTTCGACTCGTAGCGGGACAGGTCGTAGCCGCTGATGTCGTACTCCTCATCGCCGGCACCGGCGCCGGCCACCGGCGCGGTGCGCGCCACGATGCCCGAGCCGGCCGGTGCGACGACGCCCGAACTCCGCGGCGGCAGCCCGGCCGTCTCCGCCACCGGGTCCTCGGCCGGCAGGTGGTGCACCGGCTCCGCGACCTCTGCGACGTCCGCGACCTCCGCGACCTCCGCGGTCTCGACCGCCGCCACGACGACCTCGGGCTCGACCTCGGCCGGCGCCTCGCCACCGCCGCCACGGCGGCGCCGCGACTTGGTGCTCGGCTGCTGCGCGGGCGCCTCGGTGCGTACCGCCGCGGCGACCGCCTTCACCTGGGTGACCGCGCCGCCGCCGACCCGCTTCTCCGGCACCGGCTCGGTGTGGATGATCAGGCCACGGCCCTTGCAGTGGTCGCAGGTCTCGGTGAACGCCTCGATCAGGCCGGCACCGATCCGCTTGCGGGTCATCTGCACCAGGCCGAGCGAGGTGATCTCGGTGACCTGGTGCTTGGTCCGGTCCCGGCCCAGGCACTCGGTCAGCCGGCGCAGCACCAGCTCACGGTTGCTCTCCAGCACCATGTCGATGAAGTCGATCACCACGATGCCGCCGATGTCGCGCAGCCGCAGCTGCCGGACGATCTCCTCGGCCGCCTCGAGGTTGTTACGGGTGACCGTCTCCTCCAGGTTGCCGCCCGCACCGGTGTACTTGCCGGTGTTGACGTCGACCACCGTCATCGCCTCGGTGCGGTCGATGACCAGGTGACCGCCCGAGGGCAGGAACACCTTGCGGTCCAGGGCCTTGAGGATCTGCTCGTCG
This sequence comes from Actinoplanes sp. NPDC026623, assembly GCF_040638275.1. Lineage (NCBI taxonomy): Bacteria > Bacillati > Actinomycetota > Actinomycetes > Micromonosporales > Micromonosporaceae > Actinoplanes > Actinoplanes sp. NPDC026623. Next base: position 1,250 of record NZ_JBEZXZ010000387.1, read on the forward strand.
ATGCGCTTCTCGGCGAAGATGTCCCCGGCGCCGGTGTGCCGGTGCAGCCGGTCCAGCAGCTCGGGCGAGACCGAGTCGAGGTAGCCCTCCACCTCGCCGTATGCCTGCTCGCCCTGGATGACCACCTCGCGGAAGTCCTCGTTGAACAGGTCCCGGACCACGCGGATGACCAGGTCGGGCTCCTCGGAGAGCGCCGCCGGCGCGTGCCCCTCGGCCGCCCGGGCCTGGATGTCCTCCCACTGCGCCTGCAGCCGCTTGACGTCGCGGGCCAGCTCGTCCTCGCTGGCGCCCTCGGCGGCGGTCCGCACGATGACGCCGGCGCCGTCCGGCACCAGCTTCTTCAGCACGTCACGCAGCCGCTTGCGCTCGTTGTCGGGCAGCTTGCGGCTGATGCCGGAGGCGTTGCCGTTCGGCACGTAGACCAGGTGGCGGCCGGAGAGCGCGATGTGGCTGCTCAGCCGGGCACCCTTGTGCCCGATCGGGTCCTTGGTGACCTGGACCAGCACCGAGTCGCCGGAGCGCAGCGCCTGCTCGATCGAGCGGGCCCGGCCCTCCAGCCCGGTGGCGTCCCAGTTGACCTCGCCGGCGTAGAGCACGGCGTTGCGGCCGCGGCCGACGTCGACGAACGCCGCCTCCATGCTCGGCAGCACGTTCTGCACCTTGCCGAGGTAGACGTTGCCGACCATCGTGCCGGACGTGGCCCGTGACACGTAGTGCTCCACGAGGACGCCGTCCTCGAGCACCGCGATCTGGGTGCGGTCGGGCTTCTGCCGGACCACCATCACCCGGTCGACCGCCTCCCGGCGGGCCAGGAACTCGGACTCGCTCAGGATCGGCGGCCGGGTGCGGCGCTGCTCACGACCGTCGCGCCGGCGCTGCCGCTTGGCCTCGAGCCGGGTCGAGCCGGAGACGCCCTGCACCTCGTCGGAGCGCTCGCGGGTGCGCGGCTCGCGGACCCGGACGACGGTGTGCACGCCGTCCTCGATGCCGCCGACCTCGGTGTCCCCGGAGCCCTTGCGACGCCGGCGGCGCCGGCGGCGGGTGACCCCGTCACCGTCCTCGGCGTCCTCCTCCTCGTCGCCCTCGGCGTCCGCGGGCTCCTCCGCGGTGGCCTCGGCCTCGGTGTCGTCGCCCTCGTCGGACGGGCCCTTGCCGCGGCCACGGCCACGGCGGCCACGGCGGCGGCGACGGCGGCTGTTGCCGTCCTCGTCCAGCTCGTCGTCGTCGCCGTCCTCGGCGGTCTCGTCGGCCTCCTCGAGCACCGGCTGCTCGAGGAGCTCGGCGGCCTCCACCGGCTCCTCGGCGGCCGCGCCCCGGCGGCGACGGCTGCGGGTGGTGCGGCGGACGCCCTCGGCGGGCTCCTCGACGGCGGCGGGCTCGTCGACGACGGCCTCGTCGGCCTCCGGCTCCTCCGCCACCGGCGCGACCACCGGGGCCGCCGCGGCACCGCGACGGGTCCGGCGGACCGGCTGGGGCTCGTTGTCGGTCTCCGGCGGCATGAACAGCACGGCCGGGGGCAGCGCGGCGGCCCTGCGACCGCGGGTGCGCGGCGCCGGCGTCTCCTCCACCAGCTCGCCGTCCAACGGCAGCACGCCGATCAGCGGCACGGCCGGCGTCTCCGCCGGAGTCTCGGCCACCGGCTCGACGAGCGGCTCGACGACCGGCTCTTCCTCCTCGACGGGCAGCTCATCGGCCTCGGCGACCGGCTCGGGCGCCGCGGCGGGCGCGGCGGCCTTCTTGCGGCGGCTGCGGGTGGCCTTCACCGGGGCGACGGGCTCGCCGTCGCCGGGCAGGCCCTCGCCGGTATCTGCCGGGTCCTGCGCGGGTGCTGCCGGGGCTGCGGCGGGCGCCGCTGCCTTGC
>NZ_JBEZXZ010000388.1:0-3071 GCF_040638275.1 Actinoplanes sp. NPDC026623
CGCCGGGTTCCGGCGCCGGGCCGGTGGCCTGCCGGCGGTGCAGCAGCCCGCGGATCGGCAGCTGCGCGGGTACGGCTCCGGTGGCCGGCGCGGTTGCGGCGCCGGCCGTCGCGCCGTAGCGGCTCGCGAACGGTTTCGCGCTCAGGCCGTGCGCGAAGACGCTGAACAGCACGGTCGTTCCGATGATCGCCACGACGCGGTCGGCCTCGCCGTGCAGGTCGTCCAGGGCGATCAGCGCGAAGATGATCGAGGCCAGGCCGCGGGGCCCGAACCATCCGACGAACGCCACGGTCGCAGGCTTCAGCCGCGCCCCGATCAGGACGAGGGCCACCGGCAGCATCCGGATGACGGTGAGGCTCAGGACGGCGTAGCCGGCCACCTGCCAGTCGATCTCCTCGAGCACGATCGGCACGGCGACCGCACCGAAGGTCAGCCAGGTCAGCAGCGACACGAACCCCGCCGTCTGCTCGACGTAGAAGACCTCCTTGACGCCGCCGCGGCCGGCGTTGTTGCCGAACGCGAGCCCGGCGACGAAGGCGGCGACGAAGCCGTTGCCGTCGAGCCAGAGGGTCGCGGCGTAGGCGGCCAGCGCCAGGGCGAGCACGCCGGGCCCGGCGAAGTCCTCCGACATCCAGCCCCGGTGACGGGCGAGGCGCATCGCCCGGCCGCCCACCGCGCCGAGGCCGATGCCGACGGCGAGGCCGATGGCGAGCTCGATGAGGCCCCCGCCCCGGCCCGAGCCCGTGATGCTCCCGGCGGCGGCCGCGCCCGCGATCGCGAACATCACGACCGGGGTCGCGATGCCGTCGTTGAGCCCGCTCTCGACGTTCAGGACCCGCCGGATCCGCTCCGGCACGGCCGGGTCGGTCATCACCGCCGAGCCCAGCGCCGCGTCGGTGGGCGCCAGCGCGGCGCCCACCAGCAGCGCCATCCAGACGCCCATGCCGTCGAACAGCCACATCGCCAGCAGCGCGCCCGCCGCAATGGTCAGCGGCAGTCCCACCGCGAGCAGCCGGGTGTACAGCCCGAGATCGGCGCGAAGCTGCCGGAGGCCGACCCGGGAGGCGTCCGCGAACAGCACCCACACGAGGGTCACCTCGGCGAGCAGCTTGACCGCCTCGTGCGAGACGTCCGGCTCGAGGACGTGCACCGCCTGCGAGAGCAGCAGGCCCACGGTGACGAAGATGATGGGCGCGCTCAGATCCGCGCGACCCAGGCGCGTCGAGAACAACCCCCAGGCGAAGACGACCAGCATGACCAGCGCGACGGCCGCCTCGTCCATGGACTCTCCCAACCCGTACGGCTAGTAGCGGTCGGTGTCCCTGACCTCGCGGCCGTGCACCGTCAGCGCGTAGATGACGAGGACGTCGGCGACGATGATGATCGTGCTCCAGATGGGGTAGGCGGAGAAGAAGACGAAGTTCACGATCGCGCTCAGCACGGCCAGGATGACGCCGACCGCCCGCGCCCAGGTCTGGCCCGCCAGGACACCGAAGCCCGCGGCCATCGCGACGATGCCGAGCAGCAGGTGGATCCAGCCCCAGACGGTGTAGTCGAAGGAGAGGACCAGCCCGTTCGGGGTCACCAGGTAGTAGGTGTCGTTGAACAGCGCGATCAGGCCCTGGATGCCCTGGAAGAAGCCGAGCAGCACCAGCATGATGCCGCCGAAGACGATCATTCCCACCCATCGGGTCGGCTCCGGCGGCCCGCCGGCGTAGCCGGGATCCGCGGTCGCGCTAGATTGCCCTGTGTCGGACATCCCTGTTTCCTCCCATAGCGAATCGGTGAGCCCTTTGTGGACTCTTCCGCTGAGCACCGAGCGTGATCCTCGCGACCCGGCCGGGCGTCATCCGTGGCGGGTGAATGGGACCGTGCGATAGGCGCCGATCGCGCATCGCCGCCACCTGCATCTATTGACAATCATGAATCGGAAGGTCAGCCGGGCGTCAGGCCGACGGCGACGGCGTCGGCGAGGCCGGCGCGATCAGTGGCCGGCACGCCGGCGCGGCCTCGAAGGCGTACTTGACCGCCTCGGCGCTGCCGGTGATGACGCCGCGGACCGCGTCGAAGTACCCCGTGAGGTCGGTCGCCGCCTTGTCCGCCGCGGTCTTCAGCGCCGCCACGCTCGCGGTGACCTCCTCGGCCGTCTTCGCGGCCTGGACCTGGTCGCCGGCCGCGCTGACCTGATCGGCCGAGTCCTGCGCCTGCTTGCCCGCCGTCAGCAGCTGCTCCTGCGCCTGCGCCGTCTGCGGTTCGACCCCGCCGGGCAGGCCGGAGACCGTCCGGGTCAGGTTCGCCGCCGAGTCCTTCACCTCCGCGACGCTGTCCTTCACCTGGTCCTTCACCGAGTCCGGGGAGGTACCGGCGCTCGATGCGCCGGACCGGATCGCCTCGCCCGCGCTCTGCACCGATGTCTGCAGCTGCGTCGACGCCGTGCACACGGCGTTGGCCCAGGCGACGGTCGCGTCGGACGTCGCCGCCGGGCTTGTGGTTCCGTTCGTCGACGGCGTGTCCGAGTCGCCGCAGGCGACGAGCAGCAAGGCCGAGGACAGCGAGAGTGCGATCGCGATAACACGAGACTGGGCCATGTCGCCGAGTGTTCGCGGAAACCCGCCGTCAGGGATCACCCTTGCCGGGTGATGGTGGCGACGCCGGGCCGGCGGGCTCGCAGGCACGGCGGCGATGTCCGCGCTCACTCCGCACGGGTGAGGACCGTCCCCCCGGAGCGCGACAGGCTGCAGGTGCAGCCTAGTCAACAGAGGTGATGGACGTGAGGTCTGTAGCCATGCACGAACTGGAGCCGAGAATCGCCGCAAGCCGGGCGCTCGACGCACTGCTGGAGGCCGGAAGATACTCCGGCCACGGCCTGAGCACGGCGGGCGGGCGCCTCGGCCGGCGTGCCGCCGCGGCCAGGATCGAGGGCGCCCACCGCACCGGCGAGGCCTGGGCGGCGCTTCGTGGCGCGCCACCGCCGCGGCGCGGGTACGGATTGCTGACCGTCGTCGTGACGGCCGGGTGCGCCGCCGTGGCCGCGCTGGCGGTCCGGCGGGGAGTCGTCGCCTGGCGCGCGG
>NZ_JBEZXZ010000389.1:0-3055 GCF_040638275.1 Actinoplanes sp. NPDC026623
CGGATGGCCTCCCGGTACGGTTCGGCCCATTCGTAGTCGGTGCCGTCTGCGAGCGTCGCCGAGGGCTCGCCGGCGGCGTCGGGCATCTGGCGCGAGGAGCCCAGCGCGGCGAACAGCGCGATGATCGAGACGACGAGTGCCGTCAGCCCGGAGAACAGGGCCAGCCGCCGGCGGACCGGGCGGCGGGGTGCGGGCACCGGGGGCGTGAGGGTGGCCAGCCCGTGGCGGACGTGCGCGGCGGTGGGCCGCCGGTCCGGCTCCTCGCGCAGGCACGCCTCGACCAGGTCGCGGAACGCGGCGGGCAGGTCGGCCGGCAGCGCGCGCGGCGGGACGGTGCGGGCCGCGTCGAGCTCCTCCCAGGTGTCCACCGGGTACGGCGGCTGGCCCGTGACCATCTCGTAGAGCAGCACGCCCAGGCCGTAGACGTCGGTGGCCGGTTCCGCGGGTTTGCCGTCGAGCCGCTCCGGCGCCACGTAGGCCGGGGTCCCGAACGTCGCACCGGTCTCGTCGTCGTCGGGCTCGCCGGTCGTCGCGCTGATGCCGAAGTCGAGGATCTTGACGCCGGTGGGCGTCAGCATGACGTTGCCGGGCTTGATGTCGCGGTGCACGACGCCGTTGGCGTGCGCCGCGGTCAGCGCGTCGGCCACCGCCACGCCGATCTGGGCGGACTCCTGCCAGGGCAGCGACGAGCGGTTCAGCCGCGCCGCGAGGGACTCGCCGGCCAGCAGCTCCATGACGACGAACGGCGCCATGTAGCCCTCGGGCCGCATCGCGGCGTTGTAGTCGTGCACGGCGGCGATGTTGGGGTGCGACAGCCGGGCCGCCATCCTCGCCTCTTTCCAGGCAAGGTGCAGGACGTCCGCGCCGGCCGGGTCGAGCCCGGCCGGCAGTTTGAGCGCCACCGGCCGGTCCAGCAACTCGTCGTCGGCGTGCCAGATCTGCGCCATCCCGCCGGTCTCCAGGCGCGACACCAGCCGGTAGCGGGAGGCCATGAGGGTGCCTGCCGGTGGCCAGTCAACGTTCATCTCGGAACACTCGCCCAGCAGGGCCGAGGTGTCAACCGGAAGAGTGCCGACGTTGTCAGCGGGCCGTCGGCGGGGCCCAGTCCTGCGGCACGTGTCCGATGCGGACACGCTGCGGGTGGTCGCCGACCGGCACCGTCGCGACCCGTCGCCCGGTCGCGAAGCTGATCGCCGTGACCTGGTCCGCGGCCGATTCGGAGATCACGCAGTCGAGGCCGTCGCCGCTCACGGTCGCCCAGTACGGCTTGGCGGCCGGGACCAGTTCACCCTCCTGCAGCGTCGAGCGGTTGACCACGGTGGCGTAGTCGTCCATGGTCCCGGCGACGCAGAGCCGGCTGCCGTCGGGGCTCATCGACAGGCCGTGGTGCCGAGAGTCGTTGACGAAGGTGGTGCGGTCGTCGCTGGTGGCCGGGTTCTTCGGCAGCGTCTTCACCCGGGTGATGCGGTCGGTGGCGACGTCGTACTCGACCAGCCCGTTGAAGAACGACACCTGGAAGTACAGCTTCGTGCCGTCGGGGCTGAACACCGCGGGCCGGATCGCGTTCGACAGGTCGCTGCGGCCGAACGCGTCGAGCCGGGCCCGCATGTCGATCGTGCGTACCGTCTGGAAGGTCGTGGTGTCCACGACCGTGATCCGCCGGTTGCCCTTGGTCCAGTCCCAGATCGGGTCGTCGAGGTCGGTGTTGACCTCGCCGATGGACATGTTCCAGAGGTAGCGGCCGTCGCCGGTGAAGATGTTCTCGTGCGGCTTGTCGCCGGTGGCGAACGAGCCGAGTTGCCGGCCGGTGGCGATGTCGAGGACGTGCACGGTGTTGGAGGTGGACGCCGACACCGCCACCCGGGCGCCGTCCGGGCTGACCGCCATGTGGTCGGCGCGGTAGCCGGAGACCGCGAAACGCCAGTTGACCGCGCCGGTGCGCAGGTTGATGGAGACGACGTCGGCGAAGCTCGGCCGCGAGGCGACAAGCGCGGTGCCGTCCGGCGTGGTGTACATGTCGTCGACAAGCTGGTCGTGGCCCTCGCCCGGGCCGGAGCGGATGCCGAGGAAGTAGGCGAGCTTGACCGGGTTCAGGTAGATCTCCCAGAGGCGGGTGTCCTTGTCGGGAATCACGTTGATCCGGCCGAGCTTGCCGTAGCTTCCGCTGGACCCGATGACGTCGACGGTGCCTTCCCAGTTGTTGCCGACGAACATCACCTCCCGCAGCGACGGGGGCGCGGCCGCGGCGGGCAGCGGTGCCGCGGCGAGCGCGGCGACGAGGGCGATGAGCGCGGAGGATTTGAGTGCCACGGGACTCTCCTGAACGCCGGTGCGATGTTACTTTGCGGTAACGAACAGGTAATAATGAATCGTCGCCCGTCGATAGGTGCCGGGAGCCAACATCCGGGCCCGTCGTTGTATGGCACGGACAATCGCCCCCCGGGGAGAACGAAGATGGCGCTTACGTCGCGGGGCGATGTGTTCCTCAAGGTGCTGTGGGGCATGGCGGCCGACGAGCGGATCGTCGACGACCTGGTCGAGGCGGCCCGGGCGCAGGCGCCCGAGGTGGCCCGGCTGCCCGCGGCGGAGAGCCGGCGCCACGTCGCGGTGCTGTTCGCGGCCGGGCTGGCCTCGTTCGAGCGCTCCGGCGATCCGAGCGAGCGCGACTTCGCCGAGGCCGCGCGGCTGGGTGCCGACCGGGCCGCGCAGGGCATCTCGATCGGCGGGCTGCTCGCCGCCGTGCAGGCGGGGCGCACCCGGGCGCTGGAGATCGCCGTGCAGCGGGCCCGGGCCGCGGACATCCCCGACGGCCTGCTCCTCGAGGTGCTGCTGGACATGGACCGCTACCTGGGTGCGCTCGAGCGGCACGTCATCGCGGGCTATCGCGCGGCGGAGCAGGACCTTGCCGGCGCGGGGGCGGAGGCCGGCGACCGGGTGCTGCGCGGGCTGCTGCTCGGCGAGGAGCCGGGGCCGTCGCCGGCGGATCTGGCCGGGCTGGGCCTGCGCCCGGACGGCCGCTACCACTGCCTGGTCGCCGAGGTGGGCGACCCCGCGC
>NZ_JBEZXZ010000390.1:0-3008 GCF_040638275.1 Actinoplanes sp. NPDC026623
CCCGCGCGCGGTGGCGGCGGCGGCCACGGCGTCGAGCAGCGCGGTCTTGCCGATGCCCTCGGGGCCGTGCAGGGCGGCACCGCCACCGGCGGCCAGCCGCGCCTCGACGGCCGCGAGCAGCGACGCCCTGCCGAACAGGGCGGTCGCGCCGAACTGCACGCGGGTATCCAGGGCCGTCTCCCCAGGTAGGCCGTAACAAGCGCCTTCAGCCTAAGAAGCCCGACACCCACCATCAATGCTTGCGCATGTGTCGATTCTTGCTTTTCGTCATATCAGTTACCCCCTCACACACCCCGGGCCGGAAACGACTGGACGCGACGATGCGCGGGCTTGTACCTTTCGGCTGACCGTGACACCGCCCGAGGAGGTGAGACCCATGAACCCTGTATCGATGTGGGTGCTCCCCCTCGCCGTCACGGCCGGGCGACTGACGTAGGTGTCGCCGGGAGCGCCTCCCCAACAGGCATTCCCGAAGGGCAACACCCATGGATACCTCGCAGTTCCCCACCGAGCACGACGTGATCATCGCCGGCTGCGGGCCGGTCGGCGCGATGCTGGCCGCCGAGCTGCGGCTGCACGACGTGCGGGTCCTCGTCCTGGACCGGGAGACCGAGCCCGCGTCGTACGCCCGCATCGTCGGCCTGCACATCCGCAGCATCGAGCTGATGGCGATGCGCGGGCTGCTGGAACGCGTCGCCGCGCGCGGAAGGCGGCGTCCGGCCGGCGCCTACTTCGCCGCCATCGACAAGCCCGCGCCGGCCAACGTGGATTCCGCGCACGCCTATCTGCTGGGCATCCCGCAGCCGGTCATCGTCAACCTGCTCGAGGAGCACGCGATCGGGCTGGGCGCGCAGGTGCGGCGCGACTGCGCGGTCGCCGGGTTCGCGCAGGACGACGACGGCGTCACCGTCGAACTGGCCGGCGGGGAACGGCTGCGCTCGCGCTACCTCGTCGGCTGTGACGGCGGGCGCAGCACGGTGCGCAAGCTGCTCGGCGTCGACTTCCCCGGCGAGCCGTCGCGGACCGAGACGCTGATGGGCGAGCTGGAGGCGGGCGTGCCGCCGGAGGAGATCGCCGCCAAGGTGACCGAGATCCGCGAGACCGAGAAGCGATTCATGTTCGGGCCCGTGGGCGAGCGGGTCTACCGCGTCATCATCCCCGCCGTGGGCATCGGCGATCGCGCGACACCGCCCACCCTCGAGGACTTCAGGCAACGGTTGCGCGCCCTCGCCGGGACCGACTTCGGCGCGCACTCCCCGCGCTGGCTGTCCCGCTTCGGCGACGCCACCCGGCTGGCCGAGCGCTATCGGGTCGGGCGGGTGCTGCTGGCCGGCGACGCGGCACACATTCATCCGCCGATCGGCGGGCAGGGCCTCAACCTGGGCATTCAGGACGCGTTCAACCTCGGCTGGAAGCTGGCGGCACAGGTCCGCGGCTGGGCGCCGGAGACCCTGCTGGACACGTACCAGGCCGAGCGGCATCCGGTCGCCGCGGACGTGCTGGACAACACCCGCGCCCAGATGGAACTGTCCTCCGCCGAGCCGGGCCCGCGGGCCGCGCGCAGGCTGCTCACCGAGCTCATGGACTTCGACGACGTCAACCGCCATCTGCTCGAGAAGATCACCGCGATCGGCATCCGCTACGACTTCGGCGCCGGACCCGACCTGCTCGGCCGCCGGCTGCGCGACATCGACGTGAAACAGGGCCGCCTCTACGACCTGCTGCATCGCGGCCGCGGCCTGCTGCTGGACCGCACCGAACGCCTGACCGCCGGCGGCTGGTCGGACCGGGTCGACCACCTCGGCGACCCCACCGCGGCGCTTGACGTTCCGGCAATCCTGCTCCGCCCCGACGGCCACGTCGCCTGGATCGGCGACGATCAGCGGGACCTGGACGACCACCTCTCCCGCTGGTTCGGCAGGCCTGCCAAGCTGGGGTGATGATCAGCTACTTCGAGCGGGTCGGTGCGCTGCGGTTCCGGCCCACCGAGGCCACCGGCGGCGCGTGGGCCCTCGACGAGCAGCACATCAGCCCGATGACGGGCCTGATCGTGCACGCCGTCGAGGAGTCCGCGCGGGCCCGGGGAGCCGGCGACATGGTGATCTCCCGGGTGAGCATGGACATCCTCGGGGTGCTCAAGATCGAGGACTTCGACCTGCGCGTCGAGGTCGTGCGGCCGGGACGGACCATCGAACTGGTCGAGGTCGTCGTCACCGCGCGGGGGCGGCCCGCCGTCCGGGCGCGGGTGTGGCGGATGACCGGTCAGGACACCTCGGCCGTCGCCGGCGGCGAGCCCGCTGCGCTGCCCGATCCCGGGCCGGTACCGACCTGGCCCCTGACGGACACGTGGGCGGGCGGCTACATCCGCTCGATCGAGGTGCGCCCGGTCGCGACGCCCCGGCCGGGGCGCACCACAGCGTGGATCTCCACCGGGCTCGAACTCGTCGCGGGCGAGCCGTGCAGCACGCTCGCCCGCTACCTCGCCCTGGTCGACACCGCCAACGGGATCGCGATGCGGCAGTCGCCGAAGGAGTGGCTGTTCCCGAACCTGGACCTGACGATCCACCTGTACCGGCAGCCGCGCGGCGGCTGGGTCGGCCTCGACACCGGCGTGATCTTCGGTGCGCACGGCCAGGGCCTCACGTCGACCACGCTGCACGACATCTCCGGCCCGGTCGGCCGCGCCGAACAGATCCTGACGGTCCGCCCGGCCCCCGGATAGCCCCGGCCGGCCGCCCGGCCCCCGTGGGCGGTCAGCCTCGGTCGCTGGTGACCGTGGTGGCGGTGACCGTACCGTCGGCGGCGGCATCGCCCTGGACGCTGACCGTGTCGCCCGCCTTCACGTCCTTGAGCTTGCCCCGCTTCGCCGTCCGGACCTTGGTGTCGCCGCCGGCCCGGACCGTCACCACAGTGCCGTCGGGGGTCTGCACGTAGATCGTGGTGCCGTCGACCAGCTTCACCTTTCCGGTGGTCGGGTTCGCAGCGGCCGCGGCGGTCGGTGCGGCGCC
>NZ_JBEZXZ010000391.1:0-2907 GCF_040638275.1 Actinoplanes sp. NPDC026623
GTGGCACGGAACCTCTCAGTCGCGAACGGAACCTGCCGACCAATCCAGGTGAGCAGGGGAGCGGCCGGGTGCGGTCCATCCCGCTCGAGCCGAGAGAGTGAGGAGCCACGGTGAGTCTGACCGACCTTTCCAGCGTGTTATGGCGTTCGCGTGAACTGTTGGAGCTGTTGCTCTTCAAGCTCGAGGAGGAGCAGCTGATCCTCGCGGCGGGCCGGAACCGCTGGCTGGGGCACGCCACGCGGGAGGTCGAGGTTGTGCTCGACCAGATGCGGCAGACCGAGATAGCACGGGCCGCCTACTCGCAGGGCGCCGCGGTCGAGCTGGGCCTTGATCCGGAGGCGTCACTGGGCGAGCTGGCGGACGCCGCCCCGGCGCCCTGGTCGGACCTGCTCCGCCAGCACCGCAAGGCGTTCCTGACGCTGACCGCCGAGATCAGCGGCATGGCGGGCGCCAACCGTGAACTGCTCACCGCGGGGCAGCGGGCCGCCCGCGACACCATGCTCGTGTTCGAGGGCAACGTGGAGACCTACGGCCGGCAGGGCCAAACAGTAGCCGGCGGCGCGCGCCGTCCGAGCCTGGTAGATGAGGCGATCTGATGTCGAGTTCTTTCGGTTCCATCAACACCGCCCTGACCGGCCTGTACGCCAACCGGCGCGGGCTGGACGTGAGCGGCCAGAACATCGCGAACTCGACGACTCAGGGATACACCCGGCAGCGCGTGCAGATGCAGTCGGTGGTCGGCGGAAGCTCGGCCGCCATGTACGCGCGGTCTGACGGTCTCGGCAACGGCGTCGCGGTGACCGACGTGCAGCGGCTGCGCAACGAGTTCCTCGAGGGCCGGGGCCGCACCGAGCACGGCACCAGCGCTTACCTGAACACCCAGTCGTCGATCTACAACTCGATCGAAGACGTCTTCGCCGAGCCCGGCGACACCGCGCTGCAGGCGCAGTTCCACGACATGTGGGCCTCCTGGTCCGACGTGGCGAACGCGCCGAACGACCCGGCGGCCCGCTCGGCGCTGCTGCAGAAGAGCGCGACCGTGGTGGACAACCTGCACAACGCGCACGACGCGCTGGGCTCGCAGTGGGAGGCGCTCCGCGGCCAGGCGGTAGCCAACGCCGCCGAGGTCAACCAGACCGCGTCGGCGATCGCCGAACTGAACAAGAACATCGTGCTGGCCAAGGCGTCCGGCGCGACGGTCAACGAGCTCGAGGACCAGCGGGACCTGCACATCATGCACCTGGCCGAGATGGTCGGCGCCACGACCTCGACGCGTGCGAACGGGGCGGTGGACGTCTTCATCAACGGCGGCGCGCTGGTCAGCCAGTTCAACACGCGCAGCATCGAGATCTCCGGGGTGAAGCGGCTCGAGGACCAGGCGCAGGTCGGGGTGGACCCGGCGCTCTCCGGCGTGCAGGTGCAATGGGCGGACGATCACTCGGCTACGGGTACCGGCGGCCAGATGGGCGCGGTGATGGACTCGCTCACCACCGTCATCCCCGGCATGTCCGCCAAGCTCGACGGCGTGGCCAAGCAGCTGGCCGACACGGTCAACGCGGTGCACACCGGGGCATACGGCCTGGACGGCGTCACGGGCCGGCCGTTCTTCTCCGGAGACAGCGCGAGCACCATCGCCATCGCCCTCGACATGGACAAGCCCGAGCAGGTCGGGGCGGCCCCGTCGGGCGGCACCTTCGACGGTTCGGTGGCCGACAAGCTGTCGCGCACCGGCTCGCTGACCAACGGCCCGGACAAGGCGTACCAGAAGATGATCGCCGACTTGGGCGTGGAGTCTCAGACAACCGGTCGTCGTGCCGATATTCAGGGCAACATCACCCTTCAGATCGACTCGGCCCGGGAGTCGGAGGCGGGCGTCAACCTCGATGAGGAGATGACGAACCTGCTCACGTTCCAGCGCGGGTACGAGGCGTCGTCCCGGGTGCTGACCACGATCGACTCAATGCTCGACCAGCTGATCAACCGCACTGGTCTGGTCGGAAGGTAGGTAGGACGACATGCCCCAGATGAGGGTCACCAATGGCAGCATCACCGCGAGGGTGCTGGCCAACCTGCAGCGCAACGTCGCCCGCAGCGGAAAGATCCAGGAGCAGTTGTCCAGCGGCAAGCAGATCGCCCGGCCGTCCGACTCGCCCACCGGCACGCTGACGGCGCTGCAACTGCGCGGCGAGATGCGGGTCACCCAGCAGTACTCCCGCAACGCCGACGACGGAATGAGCTGGCTCAGCGTCCTCGACGACACGCTCAGCGGGTCGTTGTCCCAGATCAACCGCGCTCGGGACCTTGCCATCCAGAGTCAGAGCGGCGCCGCCACGCCGCTGTCGCGCGAGGCGATGGCCGTCGAGGTGGACAACATCCGGGAGTCGCTGATCGGCGCGGCGAACACCACGTACCTGGGCCGGCCGGTGTTCGGCGGCACCACGACGGGGGGCGTCGCCTACGACAGCGCCGGCGTCTATCAGGGCGACGACGGCGCCGTGCTCCGCACGGTGGGCAGCAACGCCCAGGTGCGGGTCGCCGAGGACGGCAGGGACGTCTTCGGCCCCGACGGCAGCAACATCTTCGCGGTGCTCGCCGACATCTCCGACGGCCTGCGCAACAACGACGTGACGAAGTTGCACGCCGGCATGGACAACCTGTCCGCCGCCGGTGATCTCATCAAGTCGACCCTGTCGGATGTCGGTGCCCGATACAACCGGGTGTCGCAGATGCACGACACGGCGGAGGATCGCCTGGTGACTCTGAAGTCCCAGCTTTCGGACGTCGAGGACATCGACCTGCCGCAGACGATCATGGAAATGCAGCTGCAGCAGACCGCGTATCAGGCTGCCCTGGCCGCGACTGCCAAGGTCATCCAGCCATCCCTCATCGACTACCTGAGGTAAGCAT
>NZ_JBEZXZ010000392.1:0-2876 GCF_040638275.1 Actinoplanes sp. NPDC026623
AGACCTCGACCACGAGATTGCCGGCGCCCGGCACCGTGCGGGTGCCGGGCGCCAGGGCGTCGGGGAGCGCGGCGAGGGCCTCCGCCGGGAGATCCAGCTCCAGCGTCCCGTCCGACGGCCGCCGGGCGGCGAAGACCGCGGCGCCGCGCAGCACCACCCGGCTGTCGTCGCCGAGGAGGACCAGTTCGCGGCCGTACGGCAGCCGGTCGCGGAGCGCCTGGGCCACCGTGGGGGTGGTGATGCCGGGGAACCGCAGGCGGATCGTGTCGCCCGCGGCGGTGAAGCCGAATCCGGCGAGCATGAGCTGTCCGGTCGACGAGCCGTCGCGTTCGCGCCCGGCGTCGATCGCGGCCCGCACCGCCGGGTCGTCCGTCGCCGGCGGCCGGTCCAGGTCGGTGACCAGCAGTGGCTGCCGCTCGGCGAGCAGGCCGAGCACGCCCATGGTGTCCCACTGCCGCGCCGCCTCGTACTCGTCGCCGGTCAGGCCCACCACCTGCAGGAACCGCAGCCGCCCGTGCGGGGTGCCGATCGTGGCGAGCTCCGGGTCCTCGACGAAGGCCAGCGCCGTCACCTGAGTCTCGTACTCGAGCCGGATGGGGCCGTTGGCGTTCATGTGGTGGCCCGGCTCGAACCAGTTGCCGCTGGAGAACACGTACCGGGCGAGGTTCTGCAACAGGCCCGCCGCCCACAGGGGCGGCTCCGTCTCGTCGGCGTCGCGGGCGATCCGGAAGGTGAACTCGAAACCCCAGCCCGATTCGTCGGCGTTGTCGGTCTCCTTGACATACAACTCACTCATGCCGTAGCTGACGATGTGCCAGTGCGGCACCGGCTCGGCGCGCGGGTAGTAGCTGACGCCGTCGAGCGGGTCCGGACCGCCCAGCGCGAATCGGTGCAGCGTGCCGAAGTGCTTCGGCTCGACGCCGGGGTAAAACTCGGCGAGCCGGGCGTCGATGGCGTCCCAGCCGGGTGCTTCGGAGGTCATCGCAAGATCAGAACACGTGGCCTACGTCCCGGCTACCAGCAGGCCCTCGACGGCGTCGGCGAGCTCGGTCACGGGGCGGCGGCCGTCGAGCTCGATCGTGGCGCCACGGCGCAGCGCGGGTTCCACCTCGGCGACGTGACGCGCGATCTCCGCACGCTGCTCGGCCGTCTTCCCGTACGGGTTGGTCGCCCGCGTCGCCACCCGGTCGAGAAGGACGGCGAGCGGCGCGCTGAGCAGGATCACGTGGTCGAAGCGATCGTAGAACCGGCCCTGGTTCGCCACGGTGCCCGAGACGACCAACTCGGGGCGCCCGGCGAGCAGGCGCGCCATCCGCGCCTCGTCCCACGTGCCGTCCGGCGCGGTCCAGCCGTCGTAGTCGGTGTCGACGCTGTGGTATCCGCGGCTCGACATCTCGCGCAGCAGCGTGGTCTTGCCCGCTCCCGACATGCCGGTCACCAACACCCGTGCCACGCGACGACCTTAGCCCCCGCAGGCACAGGTCTCACGCTCCCTGCGGATCCCGCTGAAGCTGACGAGCCCGGCTCCGGGGGTACCGAAACTTCCGGAGGCTCCGGTCCTCGATACGTCATCTTCGTGGCACGGGCAACGCCGAATGATTGCCACGAAGCAGCTAAAAACCCCCGGCTTGGCGGCAATCATTTCCGGAAGATGTCCGAAAGTTGTTGACGATCAGAACGCGGTGGACGAATACTCGTCGCTGTCGACACATATCGCTGGTTGTCGATAAGAGCCGCCGCTGCGCCGTCCGCTACGCGCCGGACACAAGGGAGGAATGCCTCGCATGCGAAACACATCGACCCGGTGGAACCGTCTGATGGTCACCGGACTGGCCGCCGTCACGGCCGCCGCGAGCCTCGTCGCCATCAACTTCAACGCGCCCGCGTCCCAAGCCGCCGCCTGCAACGGTTACGTCGGGCTGACCTTCGATGACGGGCCGACGGCGGGCAACACCCAGAACCTGCTGTCCGCGCTGCGCAACAACGGCCTGCGGGCGACCATGTTCAACGAGGGCCAGTACGCGGCGTCGAACCCGTCGCTGGTCCGGGCCCAGGTCGACGCGGGCATGTGGGTGGGCAACCACAGCTACACCCATCCGCACCTGACCCAGCAGAGCCAGGCCACTATCGAGTCCGAGATCTCGCGTACGCAGACCGCCATCGCCAACGCGGGCGGCGGCACGCCGAAGCTGTTCCGTCCCCCGTACGGCGAGACCAACGCGACGCTCAAGTCGGTCGAGCAGCGGTACGGCCTGACCGAGATCATCTGGGACGTCGACTCGCAGGACTGGAACAACGCCAGCACCGACGCGATCGTGGCGGCCAACGCCCGGCTCACCAACGGCCAGGTCATCCTGATGCACGACTGGCCGGCCAACACCGTCGCCGCCATCCCGCGCATCGCGCAGGGCCTGGCGGGCCGCGGGCTGTGCGCCGGCATGATCTCCCCGTCGACCGGACGCGCGGTCGCACCCGACGGCGGCACCCCGCCGACCACCCCCACCACCCCGCCGCCCGGAAACCCCGGCAACTGCACCGCGACGCTCTCCGCCGGCCAGCAGTGGGGCGACCGGTTCAACCTCAACGTCGCGGTCAGCGGCACCAGCGCCTGGGTCGTCAGGCTCGGCCTGGGCGGCGGCCAGAGCCTGCAGAACAGCTGGAACGCCTCGGTCAGCGGCACCAGCGGCACCGTCACCGCCAGGCCGAACGGCAACGGCAACAACTTCGGCGTGACCATCATGGCCAATGGCAACTGGACCTGGCCGAGCGTCTCCTGCGGCACGAGCTAGATCGCGACGCGGAATCGCGCACCCGCGGCGCGGCGGGCCGGTTACCGGCGCCCCCCCCAGGGGTGGGGGCCTGGCCAAACCGGCACC
>NZ_JBEZXZ010000393.1:0-2865 GCF_040638275.1 Actinoplanes sp. NPDC026623
CGCCGCCCGGGCCGCGGCATAGACCTCGATGGCGGCGCTGAGCGCCCGGTGCGTGGCCCGCAGCCGCTGGGCCTCGGCTCGCAGCGCCGTGATGTCCGCTCCGGTGCGGTTCACCACTGGCTCGGCCATGTTGGTTGCCTCTGTCGACGTTGTCCGGTGACGACTACCGGAATCCTAACCCGGTGCTGGGCACGATCGAGGGCCCCGGTGCTGGGCACCAGGGCCCGGGGTTATCGGGTCCCGTCAAGGGGACGTTCCCCCTTGCACCGGGCGTGCGTGGAGCCGGGGCTCCGGTGTGGTGCCCGTCGTGACCGCACGGCCGGGCACCGCGTCCGCATCTCGATCTTCCTCATTCGATAACAGAACGCTAACTTCCCCCGTTAAGGAAATCCAGCAGGCCTCACCTGGATTTTCTCGCGGCCGGCGTCATTCCCGCGTACGGGTGAAATCGTGCCCCGGTGTGTCAGGGTGCGGAAGGCTCCCAGAGCATGAGCTGACGGTGCCGGCCGAAGCCGTTGCGCAGATAGAAGTCGACCGCGCGACGGCCGGAGTGGACGGTCACGTGCTCCAGGCCCCTGGCCTCGGCCTCGGCGAGGATCGCCGCCATCAGCGCGGCGCCGATGCCCCGGTTGCGGTGCTCCGCGCGGACCATGACCGACTGAGCCTTTTTCAACGTGGCCAGGGCGGCAGCTCCCGGCGGTGGGCGACGGCTCGGATACCTCCGGCCCGGGGCCAGGTTGAAAATTGCTCACTGGACGTCGCCGAAGCGCCGGTCCGGCCGGCCTGCGCGGGGCACCCGTTCCGCGACGAAGAGCCACGCTGCGCCGATCACGTGCCCGTCGGCCTCGGCGACGAACGGCAGGTGCGTCTCCGCGTGGGCGGCCACCCAGCCGGCGTACGCGTCGAGCCCGTCCGGCCCGATGCCCTGCAGCTCCGCGAGCACCGCCACATCCGCCATGCCGGCCGTCCGCACCATCACCCGGCGGATTCTAGGTGGTGCGGCGTGCGGATAGGCTCGGGCGGTGGTGACCTCGCCGGTGCGGATCGGGTCCTACCGCATCGAACGACTGCTCGGTGTCGGTTCCTTCGCGACGGTCTGGCTGGGGCACGACGAGGCCCTCGGCGCCCACGTCGCGATCAAGGTGCTGGCCGAGAACTGGAGCCACGATCTGCGGGTCCGGGAGCGGTTCCTGGACGAGGCCCGGCTGCTCTGGCGGCTGAGCGACGACCGCATCGTGCGGGTGCACGCGCTCGGCGAGTTGCCCGACGGCCGGCCGTATCTGGTGATGGCCTGGGCCGAGGGTGGCAGCCTGCAGGAGCGGCTGGCCGGGGCCCCGCTGCGGGCCGGGCCCGCCATGGCGCTGCTGCGGGAGATCTGCGCGGGCGTCGCCGTGCTGCACGACCACGGCATCGTTCATCGTGATCTCACGCCGGGCAACGTGCTGTTCGCGGAGCGGCCCGGCCCGGACTCCGCCGGCCGGGTGGTGATCGCCGATCTCGGGCTGGCCAAGGCGCTCGCCGCGGCGTCCGGCCTGACCGCGCGCGCCGGTACCCCCGGCTACATGGCTCCGGAACAGGACGACCCGCTCGCGATCGTCGACCGCCGCGCCGACGTCTTCGGGCTCGGCCGGCTCGGCATGCGGCTGCTGGCGGTCCCGGGCGCCGGGCGCGGCGACGGCACGGTCCGGCTGCGCGAGGGCGTGCCGCCGAAGGTCGCCGAGGTGTTGCGCACGGCGACGGCACGCCGGCCGGAGAACCGCTACCCGGACGCGGCGGCGCTGGGCGCGGCGCTGGAGCGTGCCACGGAACTCCGGCGCCGGGCCGGGCCGCTCGCCATGGCCGTCGGCCGTACCGTGATGGGCCTGGCGACCGTGGGCGTCGTCGCGACGGCGGCGGCGGACTCGATCGGCGGGCGCCTGCCGCCGCGCCCGGGCGCGGTCGTCGACGCCGCGGGCCGGCTCTCCCTGCCGGTGCCCGCGGGCTGGGCCGCGAGGTCGGGACACTGGACCCGGCCGGGTCCGGCGCTCGTCGTCTCGCCGGATCCCGCGCGCTGGACCGTCGACACCGCGGTGCCGGGGGCGTTCGCCTGGCTGTCCCGCGACGGCGCCGCCTCGACCACGCCGGAGCGGTTCGTCGCCGGGCGCCCGAACGCGGGCTGCGTCGCCCAGCCGGTGCGGACCAGCCGGCAGGCCGGGCTGGACTGGTTCATCGCCGGATACCGCGCCTGCCCGCACGGGCACCCGGAGGTGGTGGAGGCGGTCGGCACCCGGCCCGGCGACGCCATGCTGGTGTACGTCCAGGTCGCGCCGCCGGCGAACAGCACGCCCGCGTTCGTCGACTCGCTGCTCGCCGGGGTCCGGGTCCGCTGAGACTCAGCCGACCACCACGACCATGATCTCGTACGTCTGCTCCTCCTGCGGGACGGTGACGGTGACCGTGCCGGCCCGCACGAAGCGCACGTCGACGACCCCCGCCTCGTAACTCTGTGACACCAGCCGCTCCGGCGTCGCGGTCACCAGCCCGGGGCCGATGCCCTGCAGTCGCAGCGTTCCGCCGATGTGGAAGCACATCGACCTGATCAGTTCGATCTCCGTGCTCTGCAGGTCCAGCGAGTAGCGCACGGCGCCGAGGCAGTTGCCGGAGGAGTCCACCGGCGCCGGGCCGGTGGTCCTGGTCCGGGTCCGCGCCGGCCGCGGCGCGCCGGTGGTGGGCGTCGTCGTCGTGGCGGGGGATTCGGCGCTCACGGAGGCCGCCGGCCGCGGCGCCGGGGCCGAAGGCACCCAAGTGCCCGGCGGCTACCGGATCGGGCTGTGGCAGCGTCTGACCGCCGCCGCCTACCGGGTCGATTTCGTCGGCTCGCAGGTC
>NZ_JBEZXZ010000394.1:0-2746 GCF_040638275.1 Actinoplanes sp. NPDC026623
CGGGGGCGGGGCCCGCCCGGCCCCCGATCGCCACGGTCAGATGGTGCGCAGGTCCAGGGAGTGCCAGACGACGCCGTCCAGGTTTCCCGTCGTCCACCAGAGGACGCCGTCGTGGCAGGACACCGAGCCGGCGTCCGGGCTGATCTCGACGGTCTGGCGGGTGGCGATCTCGAAGACGATCAGTTGGTTGTTGCCGGTGAGTTCCGAGGTCGGCCCGACCTGGGCGAGGACCTCGAAGCGGTCCAGCGGCGCCGCGTCGGTGATGATCGTGGACGCCGCGTCGCCCGCGATGCGCTCGCGGCCGCTGCCGTCCGGGTGCATCAGGTCGATCCGGTTGGAGCCGTCCTTGGCCAGTGCCGCCACCCGGCACCACGCCGGGCCGCAGGCCGTCGTGGCGCGCCTGCCGGCCCGCGCCACCGCGACCTCGCGGCCGGTGGTCAGGTCGCGCAGCCGGGTCGCGCCGGCCGCCTGGTTGACGCCGTCGACCAGCCACGGGAACGCCGACAGCTTCCACGTGCCGGCCTGCGGCTGGCTGCGCACCGGGCCGCCGGTCAGGGCGACCGAGCGGATGTCGGTGGTGTCCGCGGCGCCGGCCGCGGCCCAGTAGACCCGGCCGCCGGCCACGACCAGGTCGTACTGCGACTGGTAGAACGTGACGTGGCCGACGTCGGCGGACAGTTGCCGGGCGGCGCCGGCCCGCTTGAGGCCGGCCGCCCACAGCGCCGGGCGGCCGCCGCCGGTGCCCTCGACCCACACCAGGTCGCCGTCGGCGAGGGCGAAGGTCTGGAACGACGGGTGCCGCTGCCGGGGCAGGCGCCGGAGTTCGCGTACGGAATCATCGGCGCCGAGCAGGAGCAGCCGCAGGAACCTGCCGTCCGGGGTTTCGGCGGTGCCCACCGAGGTGTGCGCGTCCAGGAAGATCCCCGGGCGGTATTCGGTGCCGTCGGCCAGCTTCGGCTGGACCGAGCCGCGCTGGGCCTGCGGCCAGGCGGTGACCGCGGACACCAGGGCCGCGGCGGGCGTGCCCGATCCCGCCGCCGGCATCGCCAGCAGGGCGGCGCTCGCGACGAGCGCGGCGCACAGCCCCAGCGGGAGCCGTCGTGAGGTGCTCAACCTGTTCCTTCCCGTCGCCGGAGTCGCTCGATGATAGCCACGCGGGCCCGGGTCGTATGCTGTGCCGATGACCGGTGCGGAGCGCGGTTCGACATTCATGAGCCGGCTGCGTCGCCGGTTCCGGTTCCTGGGCGGGGTGGCCGACGCGGTCTCGCAAGCCGAGATGGGCCCCTACGCCGGCGCGCCGCGCAACCCCGAACTGCGGGTGGGCGACGAGAAGTCCTACTCGACCGTGCAGTACACCTCGGTGCAGGTGACCGCGGCGGCCGACGAGGACCGGTGGCTGCGCTCGCCGATGCCGGCGATCGCCAAGGCCCGGGCGGCGGCCCGCAAGACGGTGGTCTGAGGCGGCCGTCAGCCGACGGCGGTGAGGTGGGCGACGACCATGTCGCCAAGCATCGTCCGGTAGTGCTCGCGCCGGTCCGGGTCGAGCAGGTCGCGGCCGAAGATCGTGCCGAAGGTGTACTGGTTGGCGACCCGGAAGAAGCAGAACGCGCTGATCGTCAGGTGCACGTCGACGGCGTCCACGTCGGTGCGGAAGACGCCCTGCTCCTGGCCGCGCCGCAGCAGGTCGGTGAGCAGCCGCACGGCCGGGGTGTTGAGGTCTATCAGGTCCGGCAGCCGCGCGATGTGCTCGCCGCGGTGGATGTTCTCGATGCTGACCAGCCGGATGAAGTCGGGGTTGGCCTCGTGGTGGTCGAAGGTCACCTCGGCGAGCCGCCGGATCGCCGCGGCGGGCTCCAGGTGGTCGACGCTGACCTGCTGCTCGGCGGCGCGGATCCGCGCGTACGCCTGCTCGAGCGCCTCGACGTAGAGCTGTTTCTTGCCGCCGAAGTAGTAGTAGATCATCCGCTTGGTGGTGCGGGTGCGGTCCGCGATCTCGTCGACCCGCGCGCCGTCGTAGCCGCGATCGGCGAACTCCGCGGTGGCCACGGCCAGGATCTCCGCGCGGGTGCGTTCCGCGTCGCGGCGGCGGTCCGAGGGCTCGGACGGGGCACGGCTGGCTTTCATCGGGCTCCTTCGCGGGGCGTTTCGAGCGCTCGGCAAGGTTCGCACACGACCCTTGACATCGGTCGATCGAGGGCCGATAACTAACGTACCGGTTCGTACATTAGTGGTGGAGGTCACGTCGTGGGTGGTGCGGACGGCCGCTTCGTCGTCGGGCTGATCGGCGCCGGCATCGGCTCGTCGCTCAGCCCGCCGCTGCACGAGCGGGAGGCCGACGACCAGGGGCTGCGCTACATCTACCAGCTGATCGACATCGCCGCGCTGGGCCTGGCGGCGGCCGACGTCGGCGAGCTGGTGCGCACCGCGCGGCAGCTCGGCTTCCGCGGCCTGAACGTCACCCACCCGTGCAAGCAGGAGGTCCTCGGGCACCTCGACGAGCTCTCGCCCGAGGCGGCCGAGCTCGGCGCGGTCAACACCGTCGTCTTCACCGGCGGCCGCTCGGTCGGGCACAACACCGACCGGCACGGGTTCGCGGAGAGCTTCCGGCTCGGGCTGCCGGGGGCGGCCACCGGCCGGGTGGTCCTGATCGGTGCGGGCGGCGCGGGCGCGGCCGTGGCGCACGCGATGGCCCGGCGCGGCGCCGGCCATCTCACCGTCGTCGACGCCGAGCGGGACCGGGCCCGCC
>NZ_JBEZXZ010000395.1:0-2707 GCF_040638275.1 Actinoplanes sp. NPDC026623
CGACGACTGCACAAACCGCAGTCGTCGGAATCACCCACAAGTCAGCGGCGGCGATCGCGGAGTGGCTGATGCCTGGCTAGCTCTGCCGTTTTTGGCGGGCGTTGTAGTCGCGCATCCGCTGTGGGTAGCCCATCAGCCGGATGTCGTAGATCGGCATGGCGAGCTGGTGTGCGAAGCGCCGGGCGGCCTCTGGGGACTCGACGCGCCGCCGGGTCCACTCGCCGTCGTGTGCCACGAGCAACACCGTGGTCTCGGTCACCGTGGTGCGGGGTTCGATGTAGCCCTCGACGCCCCGTCGGGATCGGACGAACTCCGCAAGATGCTCAAGATCGGCACGATCCGCCGGCCGGCCGGTCCCCCGAATCGGCTCCCTGCGTCGCCGGAACCACGCCACGCCCCACTCCTCACGGTCAATTGCCGCAAGGGTACGTCCTGCGCCAGTCTCGTTGGGCACCTGGATACATAGATGGGCGCGGTAAGTGACAAGATGGCCAGGACAGCTGTGACCGTTTCCACCATGAGACCCATGTGGCAACGACGCGATCTGGGAGTAGACGTGAGCCAGCCGGGCGGAACCTTCGACATTGTGATCCTCGGCGCCGGGAGCGGTGGCTATGCCGCCGCGCTGCGCGCGGCCGAGCTGAACCTGTCGGTGGCCCTGATCGACAAGGCGGAGCTGGGCGGCACCTGCCTGCACCGCGGCTGCATTCCGACCAAGGCGCTGCTGCACGCGGCCGAGCTGGCCGACCAGACCCGCGAGAGCGAGCAGTTCGGCATCAAGGCCGACCTGGTCGGCATCGACATGGCGGGCGTCAACGCCTATAAGGACGGCGTCGTCGGCCGCCTCTACAAGGGCCTGCAGGGCCTGCTGAAGCAGCCGAACATCACCCTGGTCCAGGGCGCCGGCAAGCTCGTCTCCCGCGACACGGTCGAGGTCGACGGCAAGCGCTACACCGGACGCAACGTCATCCTCGCCACCGGCTCCTACTCCCGCTCGCTGCCCGGCCTCGAGGTCGACGGCAAGCGCGTGCTGACCAGCGAGCACGCCCTGCGGCTCGACCGGGTGCCGACCTCGGCGATCGTGCTCGGCGGCGGCGTCATCGGCGTCGAGTTCGCCAGCGTCTGGAAGTCCTTCGGCGCCGACGTGACCATCCTGGAGGCGCTGCCCCGGCTGGTCGCCGCCGAGGACGAGGAGATCTCGAAGGCGGTCGAGCGGGCCTTCCGCAAGCGGAAGATCAACTTCAAGGTCGGCAAGCCGTTCGAGAAGGTCGAGCACACCGAGAACGGCGTGAAGGCGTACCTCGCCGGCGGCGAGACCGTCGAGGCCGAAATCCTGCTGGTTGCGGTCGGGCGCGGCCCGACGACCGGTAACCTGGGGTTCGAGCAGCAGGGCATCACCCTGGACCGGGGCTTCGTCATCACCAACGAGCGCATGCACACCGGCGTCGGCAACATCTACGCGGTCGGCGACATCGTGCCCGGCCTGCAGCTGGCACACCGCGGCTTCCAGCAGGGCATCTTCGTGGCCGAGGAGATCGCGGGCCGGAACCCGGCCGTCATCGACGAGAACGGCATCCCCCGGGTCACCTATTCGGACCCCGAGGTCGCGTCCGTCGGCCTGACCGAGGCCAAGGCCAAGGAGCAGTACGGCGCCGACAAGGTCTCGACCTACAGCTACAACCTCGGCGGAAACGGCAAGAGCCAGATCCTCAAGACGCAGGGCTTCGTGAAGCTGGTCCGGGTCAACGACGGCCCGGTCGTCGGCGTGCACATGGTCGGCGCCCGGATGGGCGAGCTCGTCGGCGAGGCCCAGCTGATCTACAACTGGGAGGCATTCCCGGAAGAGGTCGCCCAGCTGGTGCACGCCCACCCGACCCAGAACGAGGCGCTCGGCGAGGCGTTCCTCGCGCTGGCCGGCAAGCCGCTTCACGCACACGCCTGATTTCGATCCCCATCCGACCACCCGTTTCGCAAGCGGTTAAGGAGTTCAGAGAGATGCCGGTATCGGTCACCATGCCGCGGCTGGGTGAGAGCGTCACCGAGGGCACCGTCACGCGCTGGCTCAAGCAGGAGGGCGAGCGGGTCGAGGCCGACGAGCCGCTGCTCGAGGTCTCCACCGACAAGGTCGACACCGAGATCCCGTCGCCGGCCGCCGGTGTGCTCTCGCGCATCGTCGTCGGCGAGGACGAGACCGCGGACGTCGGCAGCGAGCTCGCGGTCATCGCGGGCGACGACGAGGACGCGGGCGCCTCCGCACCCGCGCCGGCCCAGCAGCAGGCCCCGCCCGCTCAGCAGGAGGCCGCGCCCGCCGAGCAGGAGGCCGCGCCCGAGCCGGCCGCCGAAGTCCCCTCGACCGAGAAGCCGGTCGAGCAGGAGGCCCCGGCGCCGGCCGCCGCGCAGACCGGCGGCGGCGAGGGCACCGCCGTGAAGATGCCCGCCCTGGGCGAGAGCGTCACCGAGGGCACGGTCACCCGCTGGCTCAAGCAGGTCGGCGACACCGTCGAGGCCGACGAGCCGCTGCTCGAGGTCTCCACCGACAAGGTCGACACCGAGATCCCGTCGCCGGTCGCCGGCACCGTCCTGGAGATCAAGGTCCCCGAGGACGAGACCGTCGAGGTCGGCGCCGACCTGGCCATCATCGGCACCCCGGGCAGCGCACCCGCCGCGGCACCGGAGCCCGCCGCCCCGGCGCCGCAGCAGGCCGCCG
>NZ_JBEZXZ010000396.1:0-2693 GCF_040638275.1 Actinoplanes sp. NPDC026623
GCCGTGGTGCGGCCCGGCGCGACCGGGGTGTCAGGCGGCCGGCGTCGTGGTGCGGGCCAGCCCGTAGGTGAGCGCGTCGGTGAGCGCCTTCCAGCTCGCCTCGACGACGTTCTCGTGCACCCCGACGGTCGTCCATTCGCGGTGGCGGTCGCTGGTCTCCACCAGGACCCGGGTGATCGCGTTCGAGCCGTGCGAGCCCTCCAGGATGCGGACCTTGTAGTCGGCCAGCTCGAACGTCTTCAGCTCCGGGTAGTGCTTGGAGAGCGCGACGCGCAGCGCCTCGTCCAGGGCGTTGACCGGGCCGTTGCCCTCGGCGGTGGCGATGACGCGCTCCCCGCGTACCCGCACCTTGACGGTGGCCTCGGAGACGACCGAGCCGTCCTCGCGGTGCTCGACCTGCACCCGGTACGACTCCAGGGCGAACGGCCGCACGAAGTCCTCGCCGGGCAGCTCGCTGCGTACCAGAAGCTCGAAGGACGCGTCGGCGGCCTCGAAGGACCAGCCGCCCGCCTCCAGGTCCTTGACCTTGCGGGTCACCTCCGTGAGGGTCTCCGGGTGGCCGGCCAGGTCAAGTCCGAGCTCACGGCTCTTGAGCTCGATGCTGGCCCGGCCGGCCATCTCGGTCACCAGGATCCGCATGTCGTTCCCGACCACTGCCGGGTCCACGTGGTTGTAGAGCAGCGGATCCACCTTGATCGCGCTCGCGTGCAGCCCCGCCTTGTGAGCGAATGCCGCGGCCCCGACGTAGGCCTGGTGGGTGTCGGGGGCGATGTTGGCGATCTCGGCGAGCGCGGTCGACACCCGCGTCGCCTTCTCGAGGCAGCCGTCCGGTAGGACCTTCAGCCCGAGCTTGAGTTGCAGGTTGCTGACGACGGCGAAGAGGTCGGCGTTGCCGGGCCGCTCGCCGTAGCCGTTGGCCGTGCACTGGAAGTGTTCGACGCCCGCCTCGACCGCGGCGACGGTGTTGGCGACGGCGCAGGAGGTGTCGTTCTGGCAGTGGATGCCGAGCCGGTCCGCGGCGATCCCGGTACGCCGCACGACGTCCTCGATCGCGGCGGTGATCATCGACGGGAGCATGCCGCCGTTGGTGTCACACATGACGACGCGCTCGGCGCCGGCCTCGAACGCGGCCTTGACCACGGAGGCGGTGTAGTCGGGGTCGTGGCGGAAGCCGTCGAAGAAGTGCTCGCAGTCCACGAACGCGCGCCGGCCGTTCGCGATCAGGTGGGTGACGGTGTCGCGGACCATGGCGAGGTTCTCCTCGCCGGTGGTGCGCAGGGCCCGCTCGACGTGCCGGATGTCGGACTTGGCGACGACGCACACGACCGGCGTCTCGGCGTCCAGCAGGGCCTGCACCTGGGGGTCGGTGGCGACGTCGACGTTGGCCCGGCGGGTCGCACCGAACGCGACAAGCACGGCGTTGCGCAGGTCGAGTTCGTTCCTGGCCCGGGCGAAGAACTCGGTGTCCTTGGGCATCGCGCCCGGCCAGCCGCCCTCGATGAAGCCGACCCCGAACTCGTCGAGCAGCCGGGCGACCGCGAGTTTGTCGGCGACCGAGTAGCTGATGCCCTCGCGTTGGCCGCCGTCGCGCAACGTCGTGTCGAACACCTGATAGGTCATGGGAGGTTTCCTTTCCGAGACTGACGACCCAACAAAAAGACCCCCCGCGGATGCGAGAGGTCGGCACGTCGGCGAAAGGTCAGCCGGCGTGCTAGGTGCGAATAATCAGCACGAAGTGGGTCACGCAGGGAAGCATGCCACGCACCGTCGCGGTACGCGGCCGGAATCCACAAGCTGAGACGGTCCGGCCCGGGCGAGATAGACGGAGCCCGTTAGGTTGAAGGGGTGGCCGACGATTCCCCCCGCACCCTGCCGTTCTCCTCCAGCTACAACTTCCGCGACATCGGGGGCTACGCCGGCCTCGGCGAAAGGACGGTGCGCTGGCGGCGCGTCTTCCGCGCGGACTCCCTGCACCGGCTGCGCGGCGACGACCTCGAGGCCTTCGGCGCGCTGGGCGTCAAGACGGTCATCGACCTGCGCCGGGTCTTCGAGATCGAGGAGCACGGCCGGGTGCCGGAGGCGGCCGGGCTGGCCTATCACAACCTGGTGATCGAGCATGTGGACTGGGAGTCGGTCGCGCCCTCGCTGCCGCACGAGCGCTGGCTGGCCGACCGCTACCTGAATTTCGCGGCCGACGGCCGGGAGGGGCTGGCGGCGGCGCTGAGCCTGATCGCCGACCCGGACGCGGCGCCGGCGGTCGTGCACTGCATGGCCGGCAAGGACCGCACCGGGGTGGTCTGCGCGCTCACGCTCGCGCTGCTCGGGGTGTCCGATGCGGACATCGCCGAGGACTACGCGCTGACCGAGGCGGCGATGGCGTCCCTGACCGATTATCTGCGGCGGTCGAAGCCGGAGATGGTCCAGGACAAATACCACATGTACGACTGCCCGCAGGACGCGATGCTGCTCTTCCTCAACGACCTGCGCGACCAGCACGGCTCGGTGGAGAAGTACGTCCGCGAGATCGGGATCAGCGCCGAGCAGATCGCGACGATGCGCGAACACCTGCTGGCTCCCGGCTGACGGCCGCCGCGGACGCGGCGGCCGGCGCCCCGGAAGAAATCAGGAAAACGTTTGGCCCCAGCCCCAACGGGGGACGGGCCGGCCGCGCGGGGTGGACCGCAAAAACCGGC
>NZ_JBEZXZ010000397.1:0-2661 GCF_040638275.1 Actinoplanes sp. NPDC026623
GTCCGGGCGGGGCGCCGCCGGAGGCCGGCTGTGCCGAGACGGGCTGGGTCGGCGGCGCCGAGGACGGCGGGGGCGCCGCGTACTGCGCGGAGGTGGGCGCGCCCCAGGCCGGCTGGGTGTAGTCCTGGCCGGGCGGCGGCGACGTCGGCTGGGTCGGCGCCTGACCCCACTGGCCGGACTGCTGCTGGGCCGGGTTCGGCTGGCCGTAGCCGGGCTGCGGCTGACCGTGCTGCGGCTGCCCCGGCTGCGGATAGCCGGGCTGACCGTACGGCTGGTGCTGCGGCTGGTGCTGCGGATGCCAGTTCTGCGGCGGCTGGCCGTAGACGCCGGGCTGGGCCTTCGGCCTCGGCGAGTAGAAGAGGTTGCGCCAGATCAGGAACACCGCATACGCCGCCGCGGCGAAGACCGCCAGCCAGGCCGCGCGGACCAGGAACTCCTCGAACGCCACCCGGACGCTCCAGTCCACGATCCGCACCAGGGCGATCAGGAAGCCGAAGATGACCGCGAAGAAGGCGGCGACGGCGTACTCGACAAGCGCGGCGATCGTGATCAGTTTGGCGTGCCGGTGCGCCGGCAGCACGAGCGTCGCCAGCAGCACCGCCGCGAGCGGCAGCGCGATGTTCTCGACGTTGATGAAGCTGTAGAAGCTGTTCTGCGTCCGGGTGAGGAAATCCTGCCCGACCCCGGACGGGATGAGGCGGATCACCGCCACGAAGAGCCAGACGGCGGGGGCGCCAACCAGGGCGAACGCGGCGAGGTCGCGCAGCGGCCGGATCACCTGGAGGACCGGTCGCCCCGGCGGCTGCGGCGACGGTGTGCTGGTCACAGCTGAACTCCTGACACTTCGGATGCGGACGGGTCGGCTCAGCCTAGACCGGATACCCACGTCACACCCGGCACCCGCAGGCCACGAATCGGGTCGCGGTGCGCAAGGATGGTCGAATGCGGATCGTGGTCCTGACCGGGGGAATCGGCGGCGCCCGGTTCCTGGTGGGCGTGCGCGCACTTGCGCGGCGCATCGGCGCCGAGGTCACGGCGGTGGTGAATGTCGGCGACGACGTGCGGATGCACGGCCTGCAGATCTGCCCCGACCTGGACAGCGTCATGTACACACTGGGCGGCGCGGCCGACCCGGAGCGCGGCTGGGGCCGCGTCGGCGAGACCTGGGTGATCAAGGAGGAGCTCGCGAAGTACGGCGCCGAGCCGTCCTGGTTCGGCCTGGGCGACAAGGACACGGCCACCCATCTCGTACGCACGACGATGCTGAACGCGGGCTACCCGCTGTCGGCGGTCACCGCCGCGCTGTGCGTCAGGTGGCAGCCGGGCATCACCATGCTCCCGGCCACCGACGACCGCTTGGAGACCCACGTGGTGGCCGACGTGGAGGGCGAGCGCAAGGCGATCCACTTCCAGGAGTGGTGGGTGCGCCACCGCGGCGAGGTGCCGACGCACCGGTTCGTGTTCGTCGGCGCGGAGACCGCCAAGCCGGGCGCCGGCGTCCTCGAGGCGATCGCCGCCGCCGACGTGGTGCTGGTGGCCCCCAGCAACCCGGTGGTCAGCATCGCGCCGATTCTGGCCGTACAGCAGCTCAAGGAGGCCGTGGTCAACGGCCCGGCGCCGGTCGTCGGGGTCTCGCCGATCATCGGCGGCGCCCCCGTGCGCGGGATGGCCGACCGCTGCCTGGCCACGCTCGGCGCCGAGGTGAGCGCGGCCGGGGTGGCCGGGCTCTACGGCGCCCGCGGCGACGGCGGCCTGCTGGACGGCTGGCTGGTCGACACCGCCGACGCGGCGACCGAGGTCCCCGGCGTGACGACCCGGGCCGTGCCGCTCTGGATGACGGACGAGGACACCACGGCGACGATGGCCGCCGCGGCGCTGGAGCTCGCGGGGGTGGCGCGTTGATCGACGGCCTCGAGATCCTGCCGGTGCGCGGCATCGGCGACGTGACCGCGGGCGACGACCTGGCCGCCCTGATCACCACGAACGCGCCCTGGCTGCGCGACGGCGACGTCCTGGTCGTCACCAGCAAGATCGTTTCGAAGGCCGAGGGCCGGCTGGTCGAGGTCCCGGCGGACGGCCCGGAGCGCGACGCGGCCCGCGAGGCGGCCCTGGTGTCGCAGACCCGGCGGGTGGTGGCCCGGCGCGGGCCGACGGCGATCGTGCAGACCCACCAGGGCTTCGTGATGGCGGCGGCGGGCATCGACGCGTCCAACATCGACAAGACCCACCTGGTGCTGCTCCC
Organism: Actinoplanes sp. NPDC026623; assembly: GCF_040638275.1. Lineage (NCBI taxonomy): Bacteria > Bacillati > Actinomycetota > Actinomycetes > Micromonosporales > Micromonosporaceae > Actinoplanes > Actinoplanes sp. NPDC026623. Next base: position 2,243 of record NZ_JBEZXZ010000397.1, read on the forward strand.
CGCGGACCCGGACGCCTCGGCGCGGGCGCTGCGCGCGGCGTGCGCCGAGCGGGGCCTGCGGGTCGGCGTGATCGTGTCGGACACGATGGGCCGGGCCTGGCGTAACGGCCTCACGGACGTGGCGCTGGGCGCGGCGGGCATCGAGCCGTTCCGCGACCACCGCGGCGAGATCGACCCCTACGGCAACGAGCTCGAGCTCACCCAGATGGCCGTGATCGACGAGCTCGCGGCGGCGGGCGAGCTGGTCAAGGGCAAGTGCGACCAGGTGCCGGTCGCGGTGATCCGCGGCTACCCGGGCGCGGGCGCGGCCGAGACCTCCGGCGCCGTCGCCCTGCTGCGCGACGCGGCCAGCGACATGTTCTCCCTGGGCACGGCCGAGGCCCGGGCCGACGGGCTGCGCACGGCGGCGACGCTGCCGG
>NZ_JBEZXZ010000398.1:0-2647 GCF_040638275.1 Actinoplanes sp. NPDC026623
CCGCACCAACACCCAGAACCTGACCACCGCGGCACCCTGGACCTCGCCCTGGCTACCCGAGGGTTACGGGAAGGAGTTCTCGCCAGGGGCTTAGGAAAGCGCAGGCGGGTCCGACGGATTCCGTCGATGTGCCGACCCCCTAACATCTGACGAATGCCACATCTGTCACCGTCCCGCGAAGGTGTGACGTTCGTGGGGCGTGACGCGGAGTTGCGGCGGCTGCACGCGGCGTATGGCGAGGCGGCCGCCGGCGCCTGGGCCGTCGCCGAGATCACCGGCGACCCGGGCATCGGAAAGTCGAGCGTGCTGGCCCGGCTGCTGGCACATGCCCGGGCCGCCGGCGCCGCGGTGTGTGCCGGGCAGGCCGTCGAGTCGGACCGGCACGTTCCGTACGGCCTGCTGGTCAACGCGCTCGGCGACGCGGTGGACCGGCTGAGCGCCGATCAGCTCGCGGCGGTCCGGGCCGACCTGCCGGTGCTGCGGGCCGTCTGGCCGCGGTTGCCGGGTCCGGCGCAGGCGCCCGAGTCGATCCCGGCAGCACAGCGCTACCGCGTGCACCGGGCCGTCCGGAATCTGCTGTCCGTGCTGGCCGCCGGCGCGGGAGGCGGGCCGCTGGTGGTGGCGCTGGACGACGTGCACTGGGCCGACGAGGGATCGACCGAGCTGCTCGGGCACCTGCTGCGGCATCCGCCGTCCGGGCCGGCCCTGCTCGTGGCCGCGTACCGGCCCCGGCAGCTGGCCACCGGGCTGCGCGGCGCGTTCGCCGGCGCGGCGGTGTCCGGCACCGGCGTACGGGTGGATCTGCCGCCGCTGACCGAGGACGAGGCCGCGGCGCTGCTGCCGGACGGGCTGACCGCGCCGCGACGCCGGCACCTGCACGCGGCCGGCGCGGGCAACCCGCTCTATCTCAAGGCGCTGTGTGCCGCCGCCGACGCGCCGCCCGAGCCGGCCGCCGGCGACCACCCGCCCGATCGGGCCGGCCTTCCCGACCCGGTGTGGTCGGCGCTCACCGCCGAACTGGCGGCGCTGACGCCGGCCGAGCGGCTGGTCGCGCAGGCCGTCGCGGTGGCCGGTGCGGTGGCCGGCATCGATCTGCTGTCCACCGTCGCCGGGTGCCCGGCGCCGCAGGTCGTCGCCGCGCTCGACCAGCTGGCCGCGCGGGACCTGCTGCGGCCCGAGGCCGGGACCGTGAGGTTCCCGTTCCGGCATCCGGTCGTGCACACGGTCGCCTACGAATCGGCGCCGGCCGGGTGGCGCACGGCCGCGCACGCCCGCGCGGCGGCCGCCCTCGCCGAGCGCGGCGCGGCGGACCCGGATCGGGCGTACCACCTCGAACGCTGCGCCGGGGCGGGAGACACCGCGGCGGTCACCACGCTGAGCCGCGCGGCCGCGACGGTCCTGCCGGCGGCACCGGCGACGGCCGCCCGCTGGCTGACCACCGCGCTGCGCCTGCTGAGCGCCGGCGCCGCCACCGACACGGTCCGCTCGGAGCTGCTGGTGCGGCAGGCCGAGGCGCTCTCCCTGGCCGGGGATCTGTCCGGCGGCCGGGACAGCGTCCACGCGCTGCTGTCGCTGCTGCCGCGGCACCCCGCCGGCAAGCGCGCCCGGGTGGCCGTGCTCGCCGCCACCGTCGAGCGGCTGCTCGGCAACGCGATGGAGGCCGAGGCGCTGCTCGCCGCCGAGCTCGCCGCCTGCACCGAGGCGGACGGCAGCGCCGCGGTGGCGCTGCGGACCGGGCTGGCCACGTGCGCGGTGCTGCGCTCCGATCCGGTCGCGGCCGAGCGGTGGACCGGGCAGGCGCTGCGCGACGCCCGGCGCGGTGCCCGGCCGGCGCGGCTGGCCGGGGCCCTGGCGCTCGCCGCGATGGCCGGCCACCTCACCGGCGCGTTCACCGTCGCCGCGGCCCACCTCGACGAGGCGGGCCGAACCCTGGACGGGCTGCCCGACGACGACCTGGTCGAGGTGCTGGGGCTGGTCGGCCTGGTGGGTGCCGCGGAGATCGCCCACGAGCGGATCCCGGACGCGCTCCGGCACCTGAACCGGGTCCTCGCGGTGGCGCACCGGCACCGCCCGGCACACGTGCTCACCGACCTGTACGGACAGCTGGGCACCGCGTACGCGCTGACCGGCGACCGCGACCGGGCGACCGAGTGCTTCGACAACGAGTACGACGCGGCGCTACTCACCGGCAGCGCGGACCAGTGCGGCACCGCGATCAAACACCAGAGCTGGCTCGCGCTCTGGCGTGGCGACCTGCCGGCCGCGCTGCGCCTGGGCGAGCGGGCCCTCGCCGACGCCCGGGCGGGCCGGCACCGGCTCTCCTGGAGTTCCATGGCGATCTTCGCCCTCGCGCACCTGCTCGACGACGACCCGCAGGGCGCGATCGGCCTGCTCGAGTCGGCCGGTGACCGGCCGCACAAGCCGACCATCGACCCGGGATCCCGGATCCGCTGGTGGGAGGTCCGCGCCGCGGCCTGCGCGGCGGCCGGCGACCGCGACGCCGCCCGGGACGCCGCCGAGCACGCGGGCCGGCTGGCCGCCGGCAGCAGCCTGCGTCGCAGCCGGGCGCACGCGGCCATGGCGCGCGGGTACGCCCTGATCGGCGACGACCCGGCCGCCGCGTTCGACGCCGCCGACGCCGCGGGCA
>NZ_JBEZXZ010000399.1:0-2640 GCF_040638275.1 Actinoplanes sp. NPDC026623
GGGCCGGCAGCGGCCCGGGCGTGCTGGCGCACACCATCGGCGGCGGGCTGCTCGACGTGCGCCTCGACGGCCGGTCCATGGGCGAGATCGGGCTGAACGCGGCCATGGCCGGCTTTCACGGCGCGCCGGTCGTGCTGATCAGCGGCGACGACGCCGCCTGCGCCGAGCTGTGCGAGCTCGTGCCGGCCGCGCAGACCGTCGCCGTCAAGCGGGCCCTCGGCCAGGCCGCCACCGTCGCCCTGCACCCGGACGAGGCCCGCGACCAGCTGCACCGGGCCGCCGCCAAGGCCGTGCGCCGCCACGATCAGGTGCCGCTGGTGACCCTGCCCGGGCCGATCAAGGTCGAGGTCGACCTGTACGGGCCGTACACCGTCGACCTGGCCGTGCTGATCCCCGGCGTCGCCCGTGCGCCGGGCGCCCGCACGGTCACGTTCACCGCCGCCGACGTGGCCGAGGCGTATCGGCTGGTGCAGCTGCTGGCGCAGCTAACCCACCTCGAACCCGCCTGAGCGGCGCCTGCGGACCCGGGCCATGTCCACCGGCCGGGTCCGGTCCACGTGGCGCGGCAGCTCCGGCTCGTCCGGGCGCAGCGGCTCGAGGGTGCGGGCGATGCCCTCGACGATCCGGTCGGTCGCCCGCATCGCCTGCGCACCGGTCGTGCCGGTCAGCCCGGTCAGGTCCACCGGCTCCCCGAAGCGGACCCGCACCACCGGCCGGTGCCGCATCGCCCGCAGCACGGAACCGACGATCCCGACCGGCGCCTCGTAGGGCAGCACCCGGTGGGTGTCCCACTGCGCCACCGGGATCACCGGCGCCCCCGACATCGCCGCCATCCGGGCCACCCCGGTCTTGCCCCGCTCCGGCCACATCCACGGGTCCAGCCCGATCCGGCCCTCCGGATAGACCAGCACCACGGAACCGGCCCGCAGCGCGGCCGCGGCGTCCGGCAGCGCTCGGGTGACCTGCGCGGTGTGCCGGTCGACCCGCAGCTGCCCGGCCGCCCGCAGCACCGAGCCGACGATCGGCGCGTCGAACACCCCGCCGGTGGCCATGAACCGCGGCGCGATCCCGACGATGCTGCACGCCGCGGCCATCACGATCGGGTCGACGGGGCTGACGTGGTTGGCCGCGAGGATCAGCGGGCCGTGGCGCAACCCGTCCGGGACCGTCCCGGACACCTGCAGCCGGCAGATCGCCGGCACCAGCACCCGGGACAACCTGAGCAGCACCCGCCACACCCAGGGCACCCGCCATGACACGTCCATAGGGTCGCCATGATCGCACGCCCGGGCCACGACTCAGCCGGCGTCGCGCAACTCCGCCAGCCGGGCCTCGATCTCCGCCAGCTCGGCGCGCAGCCGCTCCGCCTGCTGCTCGGCCTCGGCACGCTCGGCGGAGACGATCAGCTCGACGGCCTCCTGCACCCCGGGCACGTCGACCAGCTGGACCATCCTCATCGCCTCGGACGGCTTCACCACATAGGGCTTCGCCAGCGCCTTGGTGCCCTGGTTGGCGGCGATCGTCCACTCGCCGTCGGTGTAGGCCAGGGTCACGGTCAGGCCCGGCGGCGGCTTCGGCTTCGCGGCCCGGGGCGGTGCCTTGCGCGGCGCCGGGGCCGGGGACGACGCCTCGGGCGCGGGCGCCGCGGGTGGGGTGGGAGCGGGCAGCGGCTTGTCCATGACGAACTCCGGCTCGGTCCTGGTCTGCTCCGGCACCGCCGGAGCGGCCTTCTTGACCGGACCCTTCGGCGCCACCTGCAGGTCGTCGGGGGAGAAGGGCAGCTCGTCGCGGCCGAACCGCACGACGACCCACTCGTCGGACTCGGCCGGGTCGGTGAGCGTCACCACCTGGCCGACCTGACCGGCGATCTGGCCCGCGGACTCGGTGAACATCACCCGGGGCCGCCGCCCGGCCGCGAGCCCGTCCCGGATCGTCTGCAACTCGTCCGTGCTGAGCCCTCGCACACCGGTGCGTGCCGCCGTAGCCATGGTCATCCCTTCGTCGTTACCGCCAACAGCGTCACTCGAACGCGTGTTTCAATTCCGTAAGTTGTACCAGTACCCACCGACAACGGCAGCGAGACCCGCAGCGTGCCACCACATCCGGTCCCACCGCCAGCGGCTCGCGGGCGGTGTCGCTCAGCCGGGAGACGCGCCGATCCGCACCCGGGGGCCGTCGCCGTCGCAGAGCAACGACGCCAGCGCGTGGCCCTGCTCGGCCACCGCGTCACGCTCGGCATCGGACAGAGCGCGCAGCGGGACGACGCTCACGGTGGCGTCCTCGACGGTCCACGTCGCGGTGACCCGGCCGTCGACCAGGACGACCCGGGTGCCGGTGACCGACAGGCCGCGGTGGGCGGCGTCGACGATCCGGCTCCGGTCGTCGTAGCCGAGCAGCGCGTTGTCGAACGCCGGCAGGAACCGCACCGGGGCGGGCGTGTCGGGGTCCGGGCGCGGCGCGCCGGGCAGGTCCAGCAGCTCGCGGCCCCGCTCGTCGCGGAAGGCGACCAGCTCCCCGCGCACCGCCGCCACCGCGGCCGGCAGCCCGGCGAGGCCGGACCAGGCCCGCACATCGGCCGTCGCGGCGGGCCCGTACGCGGCCAGGTACCGCCGCACCAGCTCCGCGCCGACCGGGTCGGTG
>NZ_JBEZXZ010000400.1:0-2604 GCF_040638275.1 Actinoplanes sp. NPDC026623
AACGCTCCCCCGCGTGCCGGCCGGGCCTTTTGCCGGGCCGCCGGCAGTGTCCGGTCAGGCGGGGTCGGTGCGGATCATGCGGACCAGGGCGCGGATTCCCGTGAGCAACTCCTGGTGGTCGCTGAGGCCGTCGAGGGTGTCCTCGATCCGGCGGCCCATCCGGTCGATCCGGACCCGCACGTCCTGGTCCCGGTTGCGGGCGGCGACCAGCGCGTCCTCGATGCGGGTCAGGTCGGCGGTGACCTGTTGGCGCAGGCGCTCCAGGTCCTCGTCCACGGCCCGGTGCGCGTTGCGCAGCGAGACGACATCGTCGCGGGGGTGTGTGCTCTCCAGACTCAGGACGGTGACCCGATCGCGGAGGTGGCCGAGGTAGGCGACCGCCGGGCGGATCGCGGTCGAGAGCAGGTAGAAGCCGGCCAGGTAGTAGCCCAGCACGGCGCCGGAGACCGCGGCGAACGCCGCCACCGCCGCGGCGGTGCCCAGGTGCCCGCACAGCGCGAGGATCAGCGCCCGCCGGGCGATGTGCCGGGTCTCGCGGTCCCGCGCGGGCGGAATCGCGAGGCCGCGTTCGCGGGAGACCGCGTTATCCGCGCGCACCTGCCGCGCGTCGAAGTAGAGGTTCCACGGCAGGGTGACCAGCACGACCGTCCACATGAGCGCGGCCAGCCCGGCGCCGATCGAGATCAGCGTGCTGGGCGGCACGCCGGCGAGGCGCCCCAGCCAGGCGAAGAGCAGAACGGCCGCGGCACCGATCACGACGGTCGCCCACCATCGGGCCATCTGTCCACCACGCGAGGTGTGCATGGGCGCCACTCTGTTACGCCGCGGCGCCCGCGAGCAGAGCCCCGATACTCACCGATCCATGGGTACGGATGCTCAGCGCGCCACCCGGCGGAAGCCGTCGACGGCGATGCGCTGAAGGTTATGCTGACGGCCGTGCCGACCGGAGTCGCCGATCTGCTGTTCACCAACGGCCCGCTGCTCACCGGCGGGGCGTCACCCGGGCCTGCCACCGCCCTCGCCGTGCGCGACGGGCTGATCCTGGCCGTCGGCGGCGACGAGGTCCTCGCGCTCGCCGGGCCCCGGACCGAGGTCGTCGATCTGCGCGGGCGGCTGCTGCTGCCCGGCTTCCAGGACGCGCACATCCACGCGGTGATGGGCGGCATCGAGCTCGGGCAGTGCGACCTGACCGGCACCACCGACCTCGGCGAGTACCTCGACCGGATCGGCGCGCACGCGCGGGCGAACCCGGGCGCCGCCTGGATCGTCGGCAGTGGCTGGTCGATGGAGAGCTTCCCCGGCGGCACACCGGGCCGCGGCCTGCTCGACCAGATCGTCGCGGACCGGCCGGTCTTCCTGATCAATCGCGACCATCACGGCGCCTGGGTCAACAGCCGCGCGCTGGCGCTGGCCGGCATCGACGCGGGCACCCCGGATCCGGCGGACGGGCGGATCGACCGCGAGCCCGACGGCACTCCGAGCGGCGGGTTGCAGGAGGGCGCGATGGCCCTGGTCGCCGACCTGCTCCCGGCGATGACGCCCGCGGACCGGCTCGACGGGCTGCTCCGCGCCCAGCGCCTGCTGCATTCGCTGGGCATCACGGCCTGGCAGGACGCGGCGCTGTGCGCCAGCAACGGCTACTCCGACATCTCCGACGCCTATCTCACCGCGGCGGGCGACTCCTCGCTGATCTCCGCGGTCGCCGGCGCCCTGTGGTGGGACCGGGACCGCGACGCCGGCCAGATCCCGGAGCTCGTGGCGAAGCGGGAGAAGTTCGCCATCGGCCGGCTGCGCTGCGGGTCGGTGAAGTTCATGCTCGACGGCGTCGCGGAGAACTTCACCGCCGCGATGACCGTGCCCTACCGGGACGCGCACGGCCATCCGACGACCAACCGCGGGCTCTCCTTCGTCGACCCGGCGGCGCTGCCGGGCTACGTGACCGCGCTGGACGCGCTGGGCTTCCAGGCGCATTTCCACGCGCTCGGCGACCGTGCCGTGCGCGACGCGCTCGACGCCGTGGCCGCCGCCCGCGCCGCCAACGGCTTCCTCGACACCCGGCCGCACCTCGCCCACCTGCAGGTCGTCCACCCCGACGACGTGCCGCGCTTCAGCGCGCTGGGCGCGACCGCCAACATGCAGCCGCTCTGGGCCGCACACGAGCCGCAGATGGACGAGCTGACCCTGCCGTTCCTCGAGCCGGGCCCGGCCGGGTGGCAGTACCCGTTCGGCGATCTGGAACGGGCCGGCGCCACCCTGGCCGCCGGCAGCGACTGGCCGGTCAGCAGCCCGGACCCGATGCGCGGCATCCACGTGGCGGTCAACCGGGCCCTGCTCGGCAGCGGCCTGGAGCCGTTCCTGCCGGAACAGCGGCTCACGCTCGGCACGGCGCTGGCCGCGTACACGGCGGGTTCGGCCTTTGTGAACCATCTCGACGACACCGGGCAGCTGCGGCCGGGCTACCGCGCCGACCTGGTGGTGCTCGACCGCGATCCGTTCGGCGCCCCGCCCGCCGAGATCGGCGAGAGCTCGGTGGACCTCACCTACATCGGCGGAGTGCGGGTCCACGAGGCGACCGGCGCCTGAGCGGCGTCGCGGGGATCGGAA
>NZ_JBEZXZ010000401.1:0-2590 GCF_040638275.1 Actinoplanes sp. NPDC026623
AGCCGTTGTCGGCCGGGCATGCAGAGAAGATTCCGGTCTGCGCGGTGCACCCCCAGGTCCCGAACAGGTGCCGCCGGGTTGCGGACGGCCCGAACGGCGCGACTTGAGGATTTCGCCGCTCGAAAACCTCGCCATACAGGTGATACCGGACACCAGAGCTTCCACGCATCGACAAGCATTGACGTCGATTCCGGAATGATGTGTCATTCATCAATGGCACGTACCGCGGAACCCGGCCGTCGCGACGCGATCCTCGACGCCGCCCACGCCGTCTTCGCCCGCAAGGGCTACGCCGCCGCGGGCATCGCCGACCTCGCCGGCGAGCTCGGCATCGGGCACGGCACCGTCTACCGCTACTTCGGCAACAAGCGCGACGTGGCCGCGGCCGTCCTCGACCGGGCGCTGGGCCGCATCGCCGAGGTGGTCGCCGCGGAGGCGCCCGACGCCACCGGCAGCCTCGACGAATACCGGGCACAGGTGTGGCGGATCGGCCGCCGGCTCTACGACCTGTTCGCCGCCGACCCGGCCCTGGGCAGGCTGGTCTTCTTCGACCTGGCGACCGTCGACGAACAGCTCCGGGACCGCCACCGCGAGGCGCTCGACCGCTTCGCCGACTACACCGCCGCCTACCTGCGCAACGGGATCGACCGCGGCTTCCTCCGCGGCGACCTCGACGTCGAGGTCACCGCCCGTGTGATCAACGGCATGGTCTTCGAGGGCGCCGCCCAGGTGTCCCGCGACCCCACCGCGGGCGCGATGCGCGACGCCTGGATCCGGGCCGTCGTGACGCTGATGTTCGACGGCCTCGCCCCGCCGAAGCCCGCGCCCCGCTGAAGGGAACGAGTCATGGTCCAGGTGGACGTCTTCTGGTCGTACGCCATCGGAGCCGGCTGCGGTGCCGCCGCCGCGCGTGAATCGCTGCGGGAGCCCGCCCGCGACCTGCTGGCCGACCGGCGGCTGGCCCTGACCGTGCTGTTCCTCGGCTGCGTGTTCGCGCCGAGCGGGATCTGGCTGCTGTGGCAGTTTCCCGGCTGGGAGACGATGCACGCGGCCGGCGCGCACGCGGACCTGCCCGGCTGGCTGGTCGCCGCGTTCGCGGTCACCAACCTCAGCCAGGGCGTGCTCGGCTATGTCGTCGCGCGGGAGCTGTGGCGCCGCGGCCACCACTACCTGTCCTGGCTGCAGATGCCGCTCGGCTACCTCGCGATGTTCTTCGTCCTGGCGTACGGCTGGGACGGCACCGGGTACCGCAGGTTCTTCGCGCCGACCACCGCCGCCTGGCGGGCCGGCGGTTTCGACCCGGCCGCGTTCCTCGCCAGCGACGTGGCGCTGACCCTGTACGCGATGGGGCTGGTGCTGGTGCCGTTGCTGCTGTGGATGAAGGCGAGCTGGTGGTCCCTGGGCCGGGACGCGCCGGGACGGTTCCGCTTCACCGGGCTGGTGCTCGTCGCGGTCTTCGGCCTCGGGCTGGGCACCGCGGTCGCGGCGGCGGCGCTGCTCACGATGCTGGGCCCGGTCGCCGGCCCGGTCGCGGTGGCCGCGCTGGTGGCGGCGGTGATGCACCCCAGGGGCGCGGGAGGGCTGCTGGCCCGCCCGTTCCTCGCCGGGTCCGGCTCCTGACGCCCGATGCCGCCGATACGATCTTCGGACCCTCCGGAAGGAAGACCATGGACAACACCGCAGACCTTTACGACAAGTACGGCGAGGAGCTCGGTTCCTGCGACACCCAGCTGCGCCAGTACGGTGGCGCGGCCGCGTTCCAGGGTCCGGCGGTGACGGTGCGCTGTTTTGAGGACAACGCCCTGCTCAAGTCGGTGCTGAGCGAGCCCGGCGCGGGCCGGGTGCTGGTGGTGGACGGCGGGGGTTCGGTGCACCGCGCCCTCATGGGCGATGTCATCGCCGGGCTGGCCGTCGGCAACGGCTGGGCCGGTGTGGTGATCAACGGCGCGGTCCGCGACGTCGCCGCGCTGCGCGCGCTGCCCATCGGGATCAAGGCGCTGGGCTCCAACCCGCGCAAGAGCACCAAGACCGGCGCCGGCGAGCGGGACGTGGTGATCGAGTTCGGCGGCTGCCGCTTCGCCCCGGGTGCCCAGGTCTTCAGCGACGACGACGGCATCGTGGTGCTCGTCGAGAGGTGAGAAGGCAGCTCCCGCGGGCGGGCTCAGCCGTTCACGACGAGCAGGGTGGCGCCGAGCGCGACCGTGGTGACGAAGAGCGTGGACGCCGCCGCGACCACTATGGAGACCCGGCTGCGGCGCACCAGCGAGGCCAGGTGGACGCAGCTGCCCATGCCGAACAGGGCCGCACCGAGCGCGGTCACCTGCAGCGTGCCGATCCAGCCGAGCGCCGCCTGCGGCACCAGCCCGGCGCTGCGCAGGCCCGCGCAGGCGAGGAAGCCGAGGACGAACAGCGGGACCAGCGGCGGGCGCGCGGGGCCGCCGTCCGCGACGGGCGCGCGGAAACGTTGGACGGCGCTCACCCCGGCGACGACCGGGGCCAGATCCGCGCCTATCAGTCGCATCTGCTTCCCGGCATCGTGCAGACCGCGGCGCTGGCCGAACACATCATCGGGGAGGCCCTCGGCCACCTC
>NZ_JBEZXZ010000402.1:0-1313 GCF_040638275.1 Actinoplanes sp. NPDC026623
CAGGGCCATCCACCACCCGGCCCGGGGGGGTGCCCCCGGCTGCGGGCCCGGGGCGGTGCACCGGGCCGGCTGCCCGGGGTGGGTGCGCCGGGGCGGTTGGCCTGGGGTGGGTGCGCCCGGGCGACCGGCCCCCGAGTGGGGGTGCACCCTGGCGACCGGCTCGGGGTGGGTGCGCCCTGGCAGTCGGCCCGGGGTGGGTGCGCCCGGGTGGTTGGCCCGGGGTGGGTGCGCCCTGGCGATCGGTCTGGGGTGGGTGCGCCCTGGCAGTCGGCCTGGGGTGGGTGCGCCCGGGTGGTTGGACTGAGGTGGGTGCGCCCGGACGACCGGTCCGGGTGGGGTGCACCTGGGCGTCCTCGGCGCTTGCGTGTTCCGCGCCGCGTCCGCTGCCCGGCCGACCGCGCCCGGTGTCGCCGCCGGGAAGTCTGCTCCGGACATACCAGGTCGGGACCCGGGTTGACGGGCGGCCAACCCGGCGCGTTTAGATGACACGGTGAGCCGACCCGTTCTGCTGCTGGACCTCGACGGGGTACTGAACCCGTTCGCCGCGTCCTCCTGCCCCGACGGTTACCTCGAGCGCGAGTTCTATCCGGGCGAGGGCCGGGAGCGCTACTGCCCCGCACACGCCGCCTGGATCACCGAGCTGGCCGCGGCCGGCGAGCTGTACCGGGCGTCCGCCTGGGGCGAGGACGCGAACAAGCTCTACGGACCCGCGCTGGGCATCGAACCACTGCCGGTGGTGCCGTTCCCGCCGCTGCCGTTCCCCCCGGAGGCCAAGGTGCCGGCCGTGGCGGACGTCGCGGGCGACCGCCCCCTGGCCTGGATCGACGACAACCACACCGACGCCGGCCGCCGCTGGGCCGCCGACCGCTCGGCACCCACCCTGCTGGTGTCGATCGACTCGGCGATCGGCTGGACCCGCTCCGACGTGGACCGCGTCCTGGCCTGGTCGGCAGACCTGGGGTCTGCTTCATAAGGAAAGCCCGGCCTGCGGCGTGGCCCGGCCATCGTCTGCGGTCCCGGCGCGCACCCGGACACCTGGACCTCGCCTTCACGGAGAACCACATCGTGGCGGCCCGCGGTGTGCGGATGGTGGCAGTCCGGGGCCGGCACCTGGAACGGGAATCTCGAACCAGGTCGTGGTGGGCCGGGGCGTGCCGGTGGTGGTCGTCAAATTCTGTGAGGCGATCGCCATGAGCGGCCGGATCAACGTGGTCCGCCCGATCGCCATGAGCGGCCGGATCAACGTGGTCCGCCCGATCGCCATGAGCGGCCGGATCAACGTGGTCCGCCCGATCGCCATGAGCGGCCGGATC
>NZ_JBEZXZ010000402.1:1413-2578 GCF_040638275.1 Actinoplanes sp. NPDC026623
AACGTGGTCCGCCGTTGGCTCCGGGCTGGCGTTCGCACGGTGACCACCGCGGACCCGGGCATATCCGATATGGCCGAGTGTCACCGCGCCCACCGTCTCACAGCGGCCACCCGAATTCAGGAAGAATCCACCGGGAGCCGATCGCGGTAGATGTAGCACCGGCTGCCCCGCCCGAGAGTCGGATGGCGGGGGTGCCGGGCCTGCCGGCCGCAACCACCGAGCCGCCGCTGCCACCGGCCGTGGCGCGCACCGCAGCGGCATGGCAGACGTCGGAGGTGACGCCGCAGGTGCCGCTGGTGCTGTCCATGGCCGCCCTGGCGACGTCCGCGGTGGTAACGCTTGCCATGAGGTGCGCCCTGCCGGCGATGGCGGGCGGATCGTCAACCGTGATGCTGGCGATCGCCGGATCGGTGTCCGGGCCGACGTGGCCGGTTGTTGTGGCGTCATCGGTTGCTGTGGCGTCGTCGATGGCTGCGACATGGCTGGTCGCTCAGGCGTGGCTAGTTTCTGCGGCATGGCCGGTTGCTGCGGCATGGCCGGTCGCTCAGGCGTGGCTGGCCGCTGTGGTGTGACCGGTCGGTGTGGCGCCACTGGCCGCTCCGGCGTGGCCGCCTGCGGTGCGAGACAGGGCCGTGGGGCAGCAGGTACTTGCAGTGCAGAGGGCATTCGCGATGCCGGTGGTGGCGCGGGTGGGCTGGGGCTTATCGGCATGCTCGTGGCGGTGGGTGCCGTCTGGGCTGCGGAGCGGCTCATGCGGATGCGGCGAAGCTTCTCGCCGTGGCGTTGCTGAAGGCCCCACCTGCGATGACGCTCGTGTTCACGACGAAATTCTTCAGCAGCAGCCGAATAATTCCGCCGCGCGGTCCGATCGCGCATCGCCGCGATTTCCGACCTGCCGAACAATGACAACTGTCCCACGGAAGAATTCTCCCGCAACCCACCCCGACATGTCAGCGGACGATCATGCCAAAACTCATTTCCTTGATTGCATCAAACTGAGGTTGCCGCGACGATTCAGATGCTGGGCCACAAGGGTGAAAGTGATTTCTAAATAGGATGCGCCGACCGTTTCGGGCCCTGCCCTGCCGGCCCTGCCCTGCCCTGCCGGCCCTGCCCTGCCCTGCCGGCCCTGCCCTGCCCTGCCGGCCCTGCCCTGCCCTGCCGG
>NZ_JBEZXZ010000403.1:0-2558 GCF_040638275.1 Actinoplanes sp. NPDC026623
GCCGGTCGTCGCGGCGGCACCGGCGCTGCTGCCCGCCGAGCGCCGCGGCCCGGTCGCGGCGCTCGTGACGCACGCCCGGATGCTGATCCTGGCCGGGGCGACGCTCGTCGCGGCGTCGGCGCTGACCTACCAGCTCGCCGAGGGGTTCTAGGTCCTGTTTCGCAAGGCTCCCGGCCGCTGCGTCAGGCCCGGCCGTAGACGGGGATCGTCGCGCCGCTGGTCGGCCTCGAGGCGTCCCCGGCCAGAAACGCGATCACCTGGGCGATCTCGTCCGGCGTCACCCAGCGGGAGAAGTCCGCGCCCGGCTGGGCGGCCCGGTTGGCCGGGGTGTCGATGACGCTGGGCAGGACCGTGTTGCAGCGCACGTCGCTCTTGCGGTACTCGACCGCGACGGCGTTGGCGAAGGCCAGCACCGCGGCCTTGGCGGTCGCGTACCCGGCCGCGCCGGCGAACGGGGCCACCGCCGCGCGCGACGACACGCACACCACCGATCCGCCTCCGGCGTCCACCAGATGCGGCAGCGCCGCCGCCGTCACCAGGTAGGTCGGGCGCAGGTTGGCCCGGATGACCGCCTCGAAGTCGTCGACGGTGGTCTCGTGCACGAGGCCGCCGCCCGCGTACGTGCCGGCCAGGTTGATCACGGCCCGCAGCGGCGCGCCCGGCTCGCCCGCGGCGGCGGCGACGGCTGCCCGCACGTCCTCGGGCACGCTCAGGTCGGCCTCGAACCCGGCAACGCCCTCCGGCAGCCGGTGTGCCGTTCCGGCGCGGACCGGGGCGACCACCCGCCATTTCTGATCCCGCATCATCTCGACGACGGCCCCGCCGAGCCCGCCCGTCCCACCAGTAACCAGCACGCTGCGCTCCATACCCTGGACGTTAGCGCTGTGTTTTTGCTCACCTTCTCCGGGAGTCGGCCGAAGGGTGAGGTGTGCCGGACCGAACGGCCGTCATCCATGCGTGGGTCACCCGTGTGGGCGAGTGAACTGCGGCTTGTGGTGGCGCATCGTGGCAGATGGTCCCGGTCCGAGCAGCGGCGGGATCTTTTGCCGTGGGCATTTGCTTCAGGCCCGGCGGCAACCTGTCGATGCTGGATGTGAACCCATTTGGCTACCCGGCCGTACTGGGTAGTGACGAGCATCGCATGCCGACGCGTGATGCCCGTCGCTGTGACGAATGAGGGGCCGATGGTGTCATGAAGTAGGCGGAGGGTATCCGTATCTCAACGCATCCGACCCTGGGTGCGGCTCCGAATGCCTCTGAGAGGGCCTTCCTCAGCAAGTATGCACGCGGCTCTCAGCTGATGTTCAGACATTCGTGACACTTTCGAACCACCAGCCGGAATCAGTGCACGCCGTCTTCTGTTCATGTAGGTGTCAGCACCGCAATGAGCCGCGGACGTTACGGGACGGCTGACGGACGCAGGTATTGCCCGTAACAGGGTTAGTGAAGGCAATGAGGGGACCGTGGGCAACGTGGAGAAAAACACCGTGATGCGGACCGACCAGGTCGCCGAGGAGCGCGACCTCGTCGGAGTCTACCTGCACGAAATCTCCCGGACGCCGCTGTTGGATGCCGCCAGGGAGGTCGACCTCTCCAAGGCAATCGAGGCGGGGCTCTATGCCGAGCACCTGCTCGACACCGGCGAGGTCCGCCGCGGCGTGAGCCGGGAGGAACTGGAGCGACTGGCCACCGAGGGCAAGCGGGCGAAGGATCTCTTCATCCGTGCGAACCTGCGACTCGTCGTGTCGATCGCGCGCCGCTACGTGCGCTCGGGCATGCCCATGCTGGATCTCATCCAGGAGGGCAACACCGGCCTCGTGCGCGCCGTCGAGAAGTTCGACTACGAGCGCGGCTACAAGTTCTCCACCTACGCCACGTGGTGGGTCCGCCAGGCGATCAGCCGGGCGATCGCACAGCAGGAGCGCACCGTGCGCCTGCCCGTGCACCTGGTCGAGGACGTCAACCGGATGCGCAACGTCACCCGCCAGCTCGTCCGCGAGCTCGGCGCCGACCCGGAGCCCGCGCAGGTCGCGGCCGCCCTGGGCGTGACGGTCGAGCGCGTCACCGAGCTGACCCGCTGGGCACAGGACACCGTTTCGCTGGACACCCCGGTGGGCGACGACGGCGACACCAACCTCGGCGACCTCGTCGCCGACAGCGACGCCCCGTCGCCGGAGGAGATCGTCCTGACCGCGCTGGAGCGTCAGCGCATCGAGGGCCTGCTCAACCACCTCGACGACCGCTCGGCGGGCATCATGCGCGCCCGCTACGGCCTCGAGGACGGCCGCGAGCACTCGCTGACCGAGGTGGCGTCGCGCTTCTCGCTCTCCCGCGAACGGATCCGCCAGCTCGAGATCCAGGCGCTGGGCCGGCTGCGCGAGCTGGCCCGGGCCGAGGGCCTGCAGGCCGCATAACCGAGAAAACAGCCCACGATCACAAGAAGGCCGGCGCCCCTCGGGGCGGCCGGCCGGTGGGGGGCGGGGGGCTCACCGGCTCCCGCCCCGTCGCGTAGGGGGGGGTTTTTTTTTGGTCCCCGGGATGTCGGGGGGGGGCCCGCC
>NZ_JBEZXZ010000404.1:0-2553 GCF_040638275.1 Actinoplanes sp. NPDC026623
CGGGCTCGGCCGGGCCGCCCGGCTCTTCGGCGACCTCGACGCCGCCCTGCGCACCGCCCGCCCCGCCGAGCTGGTCCTCGACACCGAGGGCGCGCACCGCTTCCTCAGCCACGCCGCGCTGCTCGAGCAGGCCGGCTACGGCGTCCTGCTGCCGGCCTGGTGGCGGGAGCCGCAGAGCCTCGGCCTGGCCCTGGAGGTCCGCGCCCGCGACGAGGTCGCCCCGGTCCTGCGCGACGAGGCGGCCAACCTGGCGACCATCGTCGGCTACAACTGGGGCCTAGCGCTGGGCGGCCGCGCCCTGACCGACGAGGAGCTCGCCGAGCTGGCCCGGGTGAAGGTGCCGCTGGTGCGGCTCCGCGGGCGCTGGGTCTACCTCGACGCGGAACGCCTGCGGGCCGGGCTCGAGTTCCTGCGGCGCGGCGGCGGCACCATGACCGCCGGCGACGCGCTGCGGATGGTCAGGCTGCTCCCGCCCGAGGAGCTCCCGCTGCCGGTGACCACGGTCGACGGCAAGGGCTGGCTCGCCGACCTGCTCGCCGGGCGCCTCGGCGAGCGGCTCGAGCTGCTCGACCCGCCCGGGGGCCTGGTCGGGGAGCTGCGGCCGTACCAGAGAAGGGGTTTCTCCTGGCTGGCCTTCCTCGACGACCTGGGGGTGGGCGCCTGCCTGGCGGACGACATGGGCCTGGGCAAGACCGTCCAGCTGCTCGCCCTGCTGCTGCACCGCGGCCGCGGGCCGACCCTGCTGATCTGCCCGCTGTCGGTGCTGGGCAACTGGGTGCGTGAGGCGGCCCGGTTCGCGCCCGGTCTGCGGGTGCGAGTCCTGCACGGCAGCGACCGACCGGACCCCGCCGACCTGCTCGACGGCGCCGACGTGCTGCTGACCACGTACGCGACCGCCACCCGCGACGTGGACGCCCTGGCCGCCGTGCCCTGGGACCGGGTCGTCCTCGACGAGGCGCAGCACATCAAGAACAGCGCGAGCGGGGCCGCCCGGGCCGTGCGCCGCCTCGACGCCCGGCACCGCGTCGCGCTGACCGGCACCCCGGTCGAGAACCGCCTGGCCGAGCTCTGGTCCATCCTGGACTTCCTCAACCCCGGGCTGCTCGGCAGCGCGCACTCGTTCCGCGCCCGCTACGCGGTCCCCATCGAGCGCTACGCGGACGAGGACGCCGCCGCCCGCCTGCGCCACGCCACCCGGCCGTTCATGCTGCGCCGGGTCAAGGCCGACCCCGCGGTGATCGACGACCTGCCCGACAAGCGGCACACCCGGCACCTGTGCGGGCTCACCGCCGAGCAGGCCACCCTCTACCAGGCCGTGCTCAACGAGATGACCGACCGGCTCGCCGACGAGACCGAGATCCGCCGCAAGGGCATCGTGCTGTCCGCGATGACCAAGCTCAAGCAGGTCTGCAACCACCCGGCCCAGCTGCTCGGCGACGGCTCCCCGCTGCCCGGCCGCTCCGGCAAACTCGAACGCCTCGAGGAGATCCTCGACGCCGCCCTCGCCGACGGCGAAAGCGTGCTGTGCTTCACCCAGTTCGCCCGCTTCGGCGCCATGCTGGTGCCGCACCTCGCGGCCCGCTTCGGCGTCGAGGTCCGCTACCTGCACGGCGGCACCCCGCGCCGGGCCCGCGACGAGATGGTCGCGGCGTTCCAGGCGGACCGCCGCCCGGGCATCTTCGTGCTGTCGCTCAAGGCCGGCGGCACCGGCCTCAACCTGACCGCCGCCAACCACGTCGTGCACGTCGACCGCTGGTGGAACCCGGCGACCGAGACCCAGGCGACCGACCGGGCGTTCCGCATCGGTCAGGACCGCGACGTCCAGGTGCACACCCTCGTCTGCCTCGGCACGCTCGAGGAACGCATCGACCGCCTGATCGCGGACAAGGGCGTGCTGGCCGAGCGCGTGGTCGGCAACGGCGAGGGCTGGCTGACCGGCCTGAGCACCGACGACCTGCGCGACCTGCTGGCCCTGGCACCGGAGGCCGTCGTTGACTGACCGGCTCTCGGCACCCTTCATCGCCATGTTCGAGTCGCTGCGGATGGCGCCGACCTTCGCCCGCGGCCGCCGCGACGCCCGGGCCGGGCACGTGCGCCTCCTGGCCATCTCCGGCAGCCTGGTGACGGCCCAGGTCAGAGGCCCGGACGACCCGACGGCCTTCCGGTCCCGGATCGCGGTGCGCGCGTTCGGTGCCGCCGAATGGTCCCGCGTCGAGGACGACCTGGCGGCGCAGGCCCGCTACGTGGCCGACCTGCTGGCGGGCCGCATGCCGGCCGACATCGAGGCGGTGTTCACCGCCGCCGGGCTGACGCTGCTGCCACTGTCGCTGGACGAGGTCGCGATGGACTGCACCTGCGAACGCTGGCCGATGCCCTGCATCCACCTCGCGGCGACGTGTTACGCGCTGGCCCGCTCCTTCGAGGAGGACCCGTTCGGGGTCTTCGCCTGGCGCGGGCGCTCCCGTGACGAACTGCTCACCCGCCTGAGCCAGCTGCGCGGCGCCACGGCACACGCGCCGCCGGAGGCGGCCGCGCCGGAGGCCGCGGACGGCG
>NZ_JBEZXZ010000405.1:0-2517 GCF_040638275.1 Actinoplanes sp. NPDC026623
GATGTTGTGTCCACAACGCACAGACGATCATGCGGTGGCCGTCCCAATTCCTGCGGGATCCGAGGTCACCTCACGAACGGCGGCTGCCGTACTAGTGCCAGAAGGTGGCGACCGCCGCGTTGATCAGCGTCAGCGCGATGATGCCGATGAAGTGCCCGCGGTTGACCTGGTCGCGCTTGCGGGGCACGAACACCATCACGAAGATCATGATGGCGATCACGAGCTTGACGCCCAGCTTGATCGGGTCCGGTTCGGCGTCGCCGCCGCCGCGCAGCGGTGCCGACAGCGCCAGGCCGGTGAGGACCTGGATGATCGCGCCCCACAGCATCGCCGGGTTGATCCGCAACTTGCCCGAGACGAACTGCGCGATCGCGCCACCGAGCAGCAGCGCGAAGCCGATCAGGTGCGCGTATCTCAGGATCAACCGCAGTGCCTCCACGCCGGGGGCTCCTCTCGCTCAGGTGTCCCGACAGCGTAGGGGTGTCCTGCCGATCATGGCGGGACACCCCCTACGCCGCGGGCCGCCGGGCGATCGTCAGCAGGTGGCTGCTCGCACCGAGGATGCTCGGCTCGTCCTCGACCCGGCGCAGCATGTCGAGCATGACCCGGGTCAGGTGGGGGTCGGCGAGGAACTCCGTCAGCCGCGGACCCGTCATCCAGAGCGGGCCCTCGACGGCCACCGTGCGCACCCCGGTGAGGCCGGCCTCGACGGCCTCGGCCGCCGGCTCCTCCGGGCGGTGGAAGTACGCGCTGGTGAACCAGCGTGACTCCGCGCCGCCGTTGCGGTGCACGCCGTCGTCCACCGCCCGCTCCACGATCGACACGAACTCCGGATGGGCGTAGTAGCCCCTCACGACACCGTCGAAGAGCGAGGCGAACCTGCTGATCACCGCGCCCACGACCACCCCGCCCGGGCGTACGACGCGGGCTGCCTCGCGCCAGGCCGCGACCCGGTCGACGCGGTCGGCCAGGTGGTAGAGCGGGCCGAACAACAGCACGGCGTCGGCGCCGGCGTCCGGTTCGGGCAGGTCGCGGGCGTCGCCCAGGACCGCGGTCACGCCCTTCAGCGCGGCGGCCGCGGCGACGTGCGACGGGACCGGGTCGATCACCCGTACGGTGTGACCCGCCTCGGCGAGCGGGCGCGCGTAGACCCCGGTGGCGCCGCCCACGTCGAGGATCTCGGCGGGCGCCGGCGGCAGCGTGCGGGTCAGCACGTCCCAGGTGCGCAGGAACTCCAGGCGGCCGGTGCCGGCGCTGAGCCGATCGCGTTCGCCGCCCCGCTCGTAGTACTCGAGGATCTCGGGACTCAGCATGTCCACGATGATCAACCACCCGCCCCGGGGCGGTCGACCGAGTTTCGGCGTGTCGCTGTCGCACCGCGCACGCCGCGTGAGTCATCCTAGGAACCTGGGTCTGGAGGTACGTCGATGACGATCAACCCCGGTGCCGCCGAGTTCCCGCACCGTCAGATCGCCGCGCAGCTGCGCGAGCGGATCCGCCGCGGCGACTGGAACCCCGGGGAACGGCTCCCCTCGATCCCCGCGATGGCCGAGATGTTCGGCGTCGCGAAGCAGACCGTGCAACGCACCGTCGACCAGCTGCGGGTCGAGGGAGTCCTGATCACCAAGCCGGGCTCGGGCACCTACGTGCGCGGCACCCGGCGCCGGCTCAACCGGCTCTCCCGCGGCCGCTACGGCGCCCACCGCGGCTACCACGCGGACCTGGCCGCCCGCTACCGCCAGCAACTGGCCGGCGTCGCCCGCGAGGCCGCGCCGTCCGAGGTCGCGGACGCGTTCGGCGTCCGCGACGGCACCGAGATGCTGGTACGCCGCCACGTCGTGCGCGCCGACGACGCCACGGTGGAGGTCGGCGCCTCCTGGTTCCGGGTGACGGACGCGACCGGGACCTCCCTCGAACGGGTCGAGGCGTTCGGCCGGCCCCTGTACCAGGAGGCCGAGGAGGCCATCGGGCGGCGGTACGCGTCGGCGACCGACACGATCAGCGCGCGGCAGCCGAGCCGCGAGGAGGCCGAGATCCTGCAGATCCGGCCGGACACCCCGGTGCTGCACCTGCTGCACGTGGCGTTCGACGAGACCCGCAAGCCGATCGAGGTGGCCCAGGCGACGTGGCCGGGGCCGATGACGACGCTGACCGAGGACTACCGGATCCCGGCCCCGGTGCCCGAGCCGGACCCGGACCCCGGCCTCACCCTCGCCTGATCCGGTGCGGCGCGACACCGGCCGATGAAGCACCTGCGCGACGTTGCCTGACGCCCTGCCGCACCGGGCGCCCGGGCGCCGTCGTCGCGGAGTGCCCTAGAGGCGGATGCCCAGCAACGCGTCGACCGTCTGCGCCATCAGCGCCGGCGCCTGCGCGTCGTCGCCGACCGCGGCGAGCGCCGACTCCGACCAGGCGTCGACCAGGGCCAGCACGGCCGGGGTGTCGAGGTCGTCGCCGCTCCTGTGGCGTCGTTCGTCGTCCAGTATGGCCGGGGTGTCGCGGGAACGCCGACCGCCG
>NZ_JBEZXZ010000406.1:0-2491 GCF_040638275.1 Actinoplanes sp. NPDC026623
GCAGAGCACGACCCGCTCGCGCAGGCCGTCGTCCAGCAGCTCGAGCGCGAGCTCGGCGGAGAGCACGGCGCTGCCCAGGTCCATGAGGACGACCACGCCGTCGCCGCGGTCGGCGGCGGCGACGGCGTCCGCGATCGCGACCGCGTCGGTGCCGAACGTCGTCTCGTCGAGGCCCGCGGCGACCTCGATCGGCACCGGCCGCCCCTGCACCATCTCCGCCGCGAGCGCCACCGCGGCGCGGGCCAGCGCGCGGCTGTGGCAGACCACCACGAGACCGACCACCGGCCTCAGGCCCCGTCGGTCAGCGCCGTCGCGGCGGCCGTCACCAGCAGCGTCACCGAGGTCGCGCCCGGATCCCGGTGTCCGGCGCTGCGCTCGCCGAGGTAGCTGGCGCGGCCCTTGCGGGCGATCATCGGGATGGTCGCCTCCGCGCCCTTCTCGGCCGCCCGGACGGCGGCCTTCAGCGCCTCACCGAGCCCCCGGCCGGCGGCGAGCGCGGCGTCCAGCGCGTCCACGGCGGGGGCCAGCGCGTCGTACATGGTCTTGTCGCCGGCCTCGGCCTTGCCGCGCGCGACCACCCCGTCGAGGGCCGCACGCAGCATCGTCGCGCAGCCGGGTGCGTCCAGGGTGGCGGCGTCGCCCGCCGCCGCGGCCATGCGCAGGAACGCGGTGCCGTACAGCGGGCCGCTGGCGCCGCCGACGGTGCTGATCAGCGTCATCCCGGTGCGCTTGAGCAGCATCGCCGGGGTGCCGGCGGCCTGGCCGTCCAGCGCCGCGAGCACAGCGGTCATGCCGCGGTCCATGTTGGCGCCGTGATCGGCGTCCCCGATCGCGGAGTCGAGCTCCGTGAGCAGGTCCCGGTTGGCCGCGATCAGCCTGGCGAATTCCCGGATCCAGGCCGCCAGGGCCGGGGTTGCCACCGTGTCGGTCATCGCGGCCGGATCACCACCGCAGCGCCGGCGTACGCACCGGCGCGTCCCACAGCCGCAGGATCTCGTCGTCGGCCTTGACCAGGGTGACCGAGCAGCCGGCCATGTCGAGGCTGGTGATGTAGGAGCCGACCAGGGTGCGGGCGACGCCGACCCCGGCCTTGGCCAGAATCGTCGCGACCTCGTGGTACATCACGTACAGCTCGATCATCGGGGTGGCGCCCATGCCGTTGACGAAGGCGATCACCCCGGCGTCCCCGGTGAAGTCGAGGTCGCCCAGGATCGGGCTGACGAGCATCTCGGCGACCTCGGCTGCCGACGCCGTCGGCACGCGGCGGCGGCCCGGCTCGCCGTGGATCCCGATGCCGATCTCCATCTGGCCGTCCGGAAGCTCGAACGTGGGCTTGCCCGCGGCCGGGACCGTGCAGGAGGTGAGCGCCATGCCCATGCTGCGGCCGTTCGCGTTGACCGTCCGGGCGACGTCGGCGACCTCGGCCAGCGACCGGCCCTGCTCGGCGGCGGCACCGGCGATCTTCTCCACCAGCACGGTCACCCCGACTCCCCGGCGCCCCGCCGTGTAGAGGCTGTCCTGCACGGCCACGTCGTCGTCGGTCACCACGGAGGCGACGGTGACGCTGGTCTCCGCCGCGGCGATCTCGGCGGCCATCTCGAAGTTCATGACGTCGCCGGTGTAGTTCTTGACGATGTGCAGCACCCCGGCGCCGCCGTCGACGGCCTTGGTCGCGGCCACCATCTGGTCCGGCACCGGCGAGGTGAAGATCTCGCCGGCGCACGCGGCGTCCAGCATGCCGGGGCCGACGAATCCGGCGTGCAGCGGCTCGTGCCCGGACCCGCCGCCGGAGATGAGGCCGACCTTGCCCTGGAC
Source organism: Actinoplanes sp. NPDC026623 (assembly GCF_040638275.1). Lineage (NCBI taxonomy): Bacteria > Bacillati > Actinomycetota > Actinomycetes > Micromonosporales > Micromonosporaceae > Actinoplanes > Actinoplanes sp. NPDC026623. The sequence goes on from NZ_JBEZXZ010000406.1 coordinate 1,816, forward strand.
CGGGGCGTCGGCGCGGTAGACGATGCGGTGCTCGTGGTCGACGCGCAGGTCCGGGTGGACGCCGGCGATGCCGCGGAGCGCGTCGGACACCACGTTGGCCGGGTCGTTGATCAGCTTGTTCATCGGTGGCTCCTCGCTGTTTTCACCAGGGACGGCCTGCCACTCCACAAGCTACGCCGACGACAAGCCGGGCGGGCGGTCAAGCGCCGCGCAGGGACCGGAAGCTGTCCAGCACCACCGAGAGCCGCTGCAGGTTGGCCGCCCACTGCTCCCCCGGCACGTGCCATTCGACGAGGTACGCCTGACCGCCGAACGCCATGACCTGCTCCAGGGCGTGTATCGGGCCGGTCGCGGGATCGCGGAAGGTGTACTCCCACAGCGCGCCGGGCGTCGCGGGCAGCGGCTCGATCCGGATCCGCCGGTACGCCGGAAGCCCGGCCTGCTGCTCCTCGTCGATCAGCGCCGCGACGGGGTTGGCGCCGCCGGGCCTCCAGCGGCTGATCCGCAGGGTCGACCGCCCGCCGGGCGCCATGAAGACCCGGCCGCTGCGCGCGTCCCCGCCGCCCGCCCAGCCACCCGGCACGGCCACCGAGAAGCCGCTCGGGTCGTCCCACCACCGGAAGCCGCGCGGCAGGACGAAGGGTGACGGCGGCCCGGCCCGCGCAGTCGGCGCGGC
>NZ_JBEZXZ010000407.1:0-2468 GCF_040638275.1 Actinoplanes sp. NPDC026623
GCCCCGCCAGGCGCCGCGGCCCCGGCCGCTTTTTTCGATTGCCAGGCTCAGTGCGCGACGACCGGCGGGGCGTCCGGGTCGACGGCGAGCGGCCCGCTGCGCAGCAGCAGCCCGGAGACGACGGCGCAGACGACGAAGAGCGCGGCAGACCACCAGAACACGGTGTGGTAGCTGTCCATCATGGCCAGCGCCTGCGTCTGCGGGCTCAGGGTCTTGCCCTTGAGGTAGTCGGCGGCGGCGCTCGCGGCGAAGGAGCTCAGCAGCGCGGTGCCGACCGAGCCGCCGATCTGCTGCGCCGTGTTGATCATTGCCGAGGCGACGCCGGCGTCGGTGTGCCGCACGCCGGAGGTCGCGGTGTTCTGGGTGGGCGCGAAGATCAGGCCCATGCCCAGGCCCATCAGGATCAGGCCGGGCAGCACCCCGCCGGCGTAGCTGGAGTGCAGGTCGAGGCGGGTCAGGTAGACCATGGCGGCGGCCGCGGCCAGCGCGCCGATCGGCACCAGCGGGCGCGGGCCGATGCGCGGGGTGAGCATCGAGCCGACGGTGGTGGCCGTCAGCATGATGCCGCCGAGCATGGGCATGAAGGCGAGGCCGGTCTGCACCGGGGTGAAGCCGAGGGTGTTGGTGAGGTAGTAGGTGAGGAAGAGCATCACGCCGAACATGGCCGCGCCGGCCACGGCGACCGAGGCGTAGGCGCCGCCGCGGTTGCGGTCGAGCACGACCCGCAGCGGCAGCAGCGGGTTGGCGACGCGCCGCTCGATCACGACGAAGGCGATGAGCACGATGACGCCGACGGCGATGAAGCCGTAGGTCTTCGGGTCGCTCCAGCCGTCGGTCTCGGCGTTGCCGAGGCCGTAGACCAGGGCGACCAGGCCGCCGACGGCGGTGAGCACGCCGGGCAGGTCGAGGCGGGCGCGGGCCCGCACCGGCTCGTCGTGCAGCTTGAGCGTCGCGCCGAGTACCGCCGCCGCGGCGATGATCAGGTTGACGTACAGGCACCAGCGCCAGGAGGCGTACTCGGTCAGGAAGCCGCCGAGCAGCAGGCCGACGGCGCCGCCGGCGCCCGAGATCGCGCCGAAGATGCCGAAGGCCTTGCCGCGCTCGGCCGGATCGGTGAACGTCGTCGACAGCAGCGACAGGGCCGCCGGCGCGAGTGCGGCACCGAACGCGCCCTGCAGGACCCGGGCCGCGATCAGCATCTCGATGCCCTGCGCGGCGCCGCCCAGGGCGGAGGCCAGCGCGAAGCCGATGAGGCCGATGAGGAACATCTTCTTGCGGCCGAGCGAGTCCGACAGGCGCCCGCCGAGCAGCAGCAGGCTGCCGAAGGCCAGCGCGTAGCCGGTGACCACCCACTGCCGGCCGGAGTCGGAGAAGCCGAGGTCGCGCTGGGCGGTGGGCAGCGCGATGTTCACGATCGTGGCGTCCAGGACCACCATCAACTGCGCCATGGCGAGCACCACGAGCGCCCACCAGCGGCCGGTATGCCGGTCCGGCGCGGCGGGCACCTTGGCCGGTCTGGCGGCGGGCCGGGGTCGTTCGGTGGTCGTCGTCATCGTGGTCCTTTGCGGCGGCGGGAAGTTGAGGTGCTCGCTCCGTATCGGGCCGGCGCCGGGGAAGCTGAGGGGTAAGCTCCATTTGTTACGCTGGGTCACATGGCCGTCACGGAGATGGGGTCCGCGTCCGGCGGGCCACGGCCGCTGCGGCGCGACGCGGAGCTCAACCGCAGGCGCATCATCGAGGCGGCGCGCGAGGTGTTCGCGGCGCGCGGCCTGGCCGCGACGCTCGACGACGTGGCGCACCGCGCGGGCGTCGGCATCGGCACGGTGTACCGCCGGTTCCCGACCAAGGAGGCCCTGGTCGAGGTCGCGCTCGAGGACCGGCTGGAGGAGCTGGCCGGCCTCGCCGAGACCGCCCTGCTCGCGCCGACGGCGTGGGAGGGCCTGACCACCTTCTTCTGCCGCATCACCGACATGCACGCCGCCGACCGTGGCCTGCGCGACGTCGCGCTCGGCACCCACCAGCTGGCCCGGGTCGGCAAGCGGATGAGGCCGCCGGTGCAGCGCCTCGTCGAGCGCGCCCAGGCCGAGGGAACGCTGCGCGCCGACTTCAACGTGCACGACGTGCCGCTGCTCATGCTGATGGTCAGCGAGGTCGCGTACAACAGCGAGCCGTTCCACCCGGATGCGTACGTCCGTTACCGGCAGCTGCTGCTCGACGGCCTGCGCGCCGGGCCCGCGACCGGCGACCTCGGCGAGCCGCTGACCCTGCCGGACGTGAACGCCATCGTCGACAGCTGGCTGCCGAACTGCTAGAGCACCGCCGCGATGCCGTCGGCGCGCGGGTCGCTGCCGGCGTCGAGCACGCCGCCCCGCAGCCGGGCAAGCTGGACGTGCCCGGCGTCGTCGTGCGGCGCCGCGGTCGTGGCGACCGCCAGCCCGAGCGAGGCCGCCTCGGCGGCGAGGGCGGCG
>NZ_JBEZXZ010000408.1:0-2279 GCF_040638275.1 Actinoplanes sp. NPDC026623
GGGGTGGTGGCCGGCCCGGCCGCCGTCAGGTCGCGTTGCGCCCCGTTGGTCAGCGCCATCGCGACGCCCGCGCCGCCGAGCAGGCCGACGGCGGTCAGGCCGGCGATGATCACGGCGGCGCCGACCCGCCGGCGCGCCGGCGGCGCGGGGAGCACGGTCACCCGGGCCGCGTTTCCGCCGCCGAGGCCCGCCTCCGCCTGCAGTTGCGCCTCGAGGCCGGCCCGGAACTCGGGCTCGGTCTGCGCGACCTGGCCGGTGACGCGGACCTCGGCCCAGCCGGCGGTGCCGTTGATCGTGATCGAGCCGTCGAGCCAGTCGGAGCGCGGTTGCCACAGGATGCGCAGGTTGCGGCCGGTCAGCGCGGCGCGCAGGCCGGGGCCGGAGGCGGTGACGGTGGCGGTGGCGAAGGCGAGCGGGGGGCCCTCGACGATCACGTCCGCGACCAGGTGGGGGGTGCCGTGCGGCACCTCGCCGAAATCGACCCGGTCGGGGTTGAGGCGGACCGCCGTACGCCCGAGCACCGTCGCGGCGGCGGCGGCGACGGTGCGGCTGTCGTCGTCGGCCAGACGCCGCAGGGCGAGGTGGGCGGCGGCCGCCATGACCAGGTCGGAGCTGGTCACGAGTTGGGCCAGCTCACCCACGCCCATCAGGCGGGACTCCCGGATCGGACTGTCGATCTCGGTCAGTACGTGACGCGGCAGGAATTCTTCACTCATCGTGACCCCTCGATCAGCATGCGGTGACGAGGTGGGTCAGGGAAACCCATTGAGGGAAATTAGCGTTTGCGCATTTGTCGATGAACCGGGCATGGCGCCCGGGTTGGTGACATCAGTCCGTCGTGTTCCCGCCGGTGACCAGGGTGATCCCCTCGAAGACTCCCAGCTTCTCGCGGTACAGCTCGATGCCGACGCCGTTGGGGTCGCGGACGTAGAGGCTGTCGTCCACGCCCCGGTCCGGGCCGAGGTACTCGATCCCGGCGGCGTCGAAGCGCGCCTTGGCGAGGGTGAACTGCTCCGGGCTCACCGACAGCGCGATGTGCTGGACCCCGCCGATCGTCTCCCGGAAGTCCGGGTGGTCGTGGCCGGGGAAGTCGAAGAAGCCGAGCAGGTTGCGGTTGCCGACGTCGAAGAAGAAGTGGCTGGAGCCCGGGTAGTCGCGGTTCTCCACCAGCTCCACCAGCGGGAATCCGAGCACCTCCTGATAGAAGCGGATGGTGCTCTCCACGTCGCGGCAGATCAGGGCGGCGTGGTGGATGCCCTGTCCGGCGGTCGCCGGCCGGTCCTGCCGCGGCCGCAGGTAGGCGTCGCGCAGCGCCGTGCGTCGCTCGCGTACGGCGTCCAGTTCGGCGCCCTCCGGCTGTGGCATGGGGTGCTCCTCTCGATCGGTAGGGACAGCGTCGGCTCCGCCGGCCCGGGCGTCAAACCGCCGCGCGCAGCCGGCTGGATCATTCGCCTGCTCACGGCGGCGCGGACGGCGGCTCCTGGGATCCGGTGCCCGGCACCGGGGCCTGCCCGCGGGCGACCGTACGGGGTACGGGTGCCCGTCCCCTGGCGATCGGGGATCGCGACGGCTCCAGGACCGGCTCGCCGCGAAAGCGCCGGGACCGGTACGGCAGGATCAGCGCCGCGGCCGCCAGGACCACCAGGCAGCCGGCGACCGCCCACCACCAGGTGTCGGCCGAGGTGCCGGGCGGCCGGCCCGGCGGAAGGTCCCCGGCGACGTCCGCGGCGGGAATGAGCGCGGCGCCGGTCAGGTTCAGGGCGCCGGCCTCGATGCGGACGGACACCTGCGCCGGCAGCTCGCGGGGGGTGGCGAACCGCACGAGGTGCCGGCCCCGCAGCGTGGTCTCCACCTGGTCCAGGGCCGGGACGACCACAGGCGTTCCGGCCGGGGCGAAGAATCCGCCGGTGGCCCGGGCGGCGTCGGCCCAGTACCTGCCGTCTCCGGCGGTGCCGACCACGACCAGGATCGTCCCCGCCCGCACGAACCGGTCGCTGAGCGCCGCCGCGCTCTCCCCGCCGGCGTCGGCGGAGGTCGTGTAGAACACGACGACGCGCGGACCGGTCGCGGCGTCCGGGAACTGGTGCAACGCCAGCGTCAGGGCCGTCGAGGTGCTGCGGTCGCCGCCCGGCCGGGCGGCGCTGAGCGCGCGGACGACGTCGGCCGGCCGGCGCTGCGGCGGGGCGAGCACGGCCGGCGGCGAGGTTCCACTGGAAGCCGAAGCTCGGCCTGCAGTCCGTGTTGTGGAACGAGGCCGTGAAGATCAACGGCGCGGATCC
>NZ_JBEZXZ010000409.1:0-2217 GCF_040638275.1 Actinoplanes sp. NPDC026623
AGCCACCAGTGGTTGTAGCTGCTGCCGGTGCCGATCTGGCGGCCCCAGGTTTTGCAGAAGACGTAGTTGGTGCCCTGGTTGAGGGTTCCGGTCTGCGTGGTGCTGGTCGCCGACGAGTAGACCGGCGCGTTCGCGCTGGTGTCCACCCAGTACCTGCTCGAACCCGAACCGCCGCCGCCGGCCCAGAGCGCGTTGGCCAGAAGCTGGGCGTCGTGCACCTCCGTCCGGTACGCGTCCGGGTACGCGGAGACCTGGACCTTCTGGCAGATCGCACCGATGTCGCCGCTCATCCAGGAGTTGCCGGGGTACTTGCGCATCATCGCGTTGAGGAACGCGTTTGTCGCGTAGACCGGGTCGGTCAGCTGCGCCGGGGTGCCCCAGCCCTGCGAGGGCCGCTGCTGGAAGAGCCCGAGGCTGTCGTGGTCGACGGCCTCGGTGTAGTTGTGCAGCGACGACTCGGTGATCGCCGTCGTGATGGCGATGACCGCGGCGCGCTTGTCGAGGCCGCGGCCGGCCGCCGTCGCGCTGATGGCCCGGGCGCAGGAGACGTGGTAGCCGTTGAGGGACTGGCCGACCCGCTGCCCGTTCATCTGGGTGCGAAGCTGGTTGGCGATCGTGGTGTCCGAGGCGGTGGCGCCGCCGGAGACGCACTGGGCGTACGCGATCGCGGCGAGCATCGAGAGCGGCACCGGACCGCCGGCGGGGCCGGGCACCGGTGCCGCCGCGTAGGACGGTCCGGCGGCGGTCAGCAGCACGCCGGCGACGACGGTGCCGAGGGCGACCGCGCGGCGTGCGATGGAGCGGGAGGGGGATGGTCGGGGCATGACGGGGAGACCTCCTGTTGCGACGGGGGTGATGCGGGGGATCAGCAGTCCGGAACGTTCGGCAGCCGGTTGTCCGGGGAATTGACGTAGATGTTGGTCAGGTAGCCGCCGAACTGCGGAAGGTAGGCCCACCACGGGTTGCGGTACGGGCTCACCACGACCTCCTCGCCCAGCTTCTGGCAGGACACCAGGACGTCGACCCCGGCCGGGACGACGCCCAGCGGCGCGGCGCCGATGCCCGGGGCGGAACGCACCCGCACGCCCGAGCCCCAGGTGCCGAACGTGGTGCCCGGCAGCCGCGTGCCGCCGGGCACGGTGAGCGAGCGGGTGATGCCGGTCAACGCGTTGTACGCCTTGGCGAACGGCGTACCGTCCGGGTGCAGCGTCAGCACGACCACGATGCTGCGGTCGTCCGGGCCCACCGTGCCCGTGGTGTGCAGCGCCTCGCGTACCAGGTCGACCCCGGCAGCCGACGCCCGCGCCGGCGCCGCCGGCCCGCCGGAGCAGGTCATGGGCGCGTCGCCGAAGCCGGACCAGCCCTGCTTCACGGCCCGGGGCCGGGCGAACACGCTCGGAATGCCGAAGTTCTGGTCGTAGGAGTCGGCGGCGCACCGGGTGCTCTGCCGCAGGTTGTCCATGATGTACTGCCGCACCGCCGCGGGCGCCGAGTCCAGCAGGTACCGGTAGACGCGCACCACGTCGCCGGCGCTGATGGCGGTGTATCCCCAGTAGCCGCGCTGCGAACTCGGCGGCGGCGCCGTGTTGCGCAGCCCGAGGCGCGGCACCATTCTGTTGATCACCTGCTGGTAGCCGTTCCCGGCCCAGTAGTACGAGGCGGCGGCGTCGTCGCTGCCGCGCAGCATCGCGTCGAGGCGGGTGCGGTCGGCGCCGGGGATGGCGTAGTCCGGCCCGCGCAGCCAGAGGTAGTCCAGCGCGATGAGCAGCTTGACGATGGACGCGGAACGGAACTGCATATCGACGTTCTGCTGCTCGGTGAAGGTCGCCGTCTGCCGGTCGAAGACGGCGATTCCGGCCGTGACCCCGGCGGGCACCGCGACCGTTGCGGCGGCGGCGGATCCGGTGCCGATCGTGGTTGCCAGGGCGCACGCGACGGCGACCAGGCCCGCCAGCGGTCTCCCGATTGAGGAACGCATCATTCTCCTTGGGAATGGGCGCCCCGGCCGATGCCGGCCGGGGCACCGCGGGCTCAGCAGTCGGGGATGACGGTGCCGTTGTTGTCCTTGGCCTCGTCGTTGCCCCAGCGGCTGAGGTAGTACGCGGAGACGTACTGTCCGGCGGGTCCGGTGTCGGGGTCGGTCTTGAGCCACCAGTGGTTGTAGCTGCTGCCGGTGCCGATCTGGCGGCCCCAGGTTTTGCAGAAGACGTAGTTGGT
>NZ_JBEZXZ010000410.1:0-2187 GCF_040638275.1 Actinoplanes sp. NPDC026623
GCCGGGCCGGCGCCGAGGTGCCCGGAAGAGGTCGAAACGGCGGCGGGTGCACCCGCCGCCGTTTCTGTGCCCCGGCTTGTGGCGGCCAACAAGGGGGGTGGTGGGCCGCCGGCCGGGAGTTCGGGCTGGACACGGTCCAGGTATCCGGGCGGCGCGGTGCCGTCCGGGTTTGGCGCGCACGGCACCGGGATCGAGGCGCGGCATGCCCCTCGATCCGGTGTCGTGTATCGGTCACTTCAACGGGCCGGTCGCCGCGGCTGACTACATGCCGCGGGCCGGCACATCATCGGACCGGCCCGTGACTCCAACCATGACATCCCGTCACACCATGATCCGCGGCGCGGCGACGTGCCCCTCGCCACAGTCACGCTCAGTGACCACGGCCCCGGGGTCGGCGTGCGGGCCGGGCGGGCCCCCGGGACGCCATTTCCGTCGCTTTCCTCAGCGGGCCATTAAGAATGGCTTAAATTCCATGGCCGGCCACGTCCTTGAAACAATTCGAGCAGTTCATGGAATGGTCGCCGACCGCTGCCGACGCGGTGACTTTCCGTCAATCGACCGGAACCTTCCGCACCTCGTACCTCGGCGATTGAACCGCTTGGCGCCCGCGCGCGTACTGTCCGTCGACGGACCACTCCCGGCGGGCCGCGGCGCCGGGGCCGGTTCCGGACGCGACGGTCGTCCGTGAGTCGGGTGATGCGCCACCGCGGGCGGTAGCGCCGTACGCAAATCCGTGGTTAACCTTCCAAGTCAGTCCGCGCGGAAGGTGTTACGGGGCGCGTACGCGGCGGCGAGACGGGGGGCACGTATGCGGCAGGGGGCCGGCTCGCGGCATCCTCGTTCGCGCGCCCTCGAGGGCCGCGCCGGGGTGACCCGATGAGCTTCGAGGACGACGAATACTGGGAATCCGAGTACGACGACAACCGCAAGGTGCCGTACACGGACTCCACCGCCACGGCCCGGGACCCCTATGCGGACGCCGTCGCGGCCCGCTGGGGCGCCGACACCCGCCGGCCCGTGCAGCGCACCCAATACATCGAGGACGACGATTTCAACAAGGCGCCGGACCCGGTGCCCGCCCCGGTTCCCACGCCCGCCTCCACCCCGGTCGCCTCGTTCGATCCGGGCGTCGACGAACTCGCCGAACGCCGCCGTCAGCGACGGGAGGCCGGCTACCAACGGTCACCGAACCGCGACAAGCGCATCAGTTCGGCCTTCGACGGTGACCGCCCGGGCTGGCTGGACGACCCCTCGTTCGCCCCCGCCGACCTCGATGCCGCCCCGGTCTCGCCGCCCGGCGCCGAGGGCTGGCAGCGCCGCAGCCTCGACTTCGACGAGCTCGAGTACGACGACCGCGACTTCGACGTGCAGGACTGGGAGGAGCAGCGCCGCCACAACACCGCGCGCCGCGCCCGCCTGACGCAGGACCGGGTGGTGCAGGACCGAGACGCCGTCGAGCAGGACGGCCTCGTCCGGCGCACCCGTCCCGAGGTGCCCGACGTGGCCAGCGGCAGGGCCCGGGTGTCGCCGGTCGCGCCGGACGAGGCGCCGCAGGACGATCGCCGGTCCCGGCGCGGGCGCGACTTCGATCCACTCCTCGACGATCTGCGCGAGGAGGACCTGCGCCCCTACGAGAACCCGGAGCAGGACGACGACGAGGCGCCCCGCGTCAAGAGCAGGGCCACTCCCCCGGTCGCACCGCGGGTGATCAGCAAGGCGACGCCGCCGGCGACGCCGCGCGTGATCAAGAAGGCTGAGCCGCCGGCGCCGCCCCGCGTCGTCAACGCGCCGCCGCAGACCGCCGCGCCGCGGGTGGTGACCCCGGCTCCGCCGAACCTGCCGAAGACGCCCGCCGCGTCGGCCGACGTGCTGCGTCCCACGTCGCCCGCGGGCGGCTCGCCGCAGACGCCGCCGGCCGGCTACGACCCGGGCAACCCGGCGCGCGGTCGCGGCGCAACCGAGACCCCCGCCGCACCGGGCCGGACCGGTGGGATGCCGATGGCGCCCGCCGCGTACGACCAGGGCCAGGCGGGCACCGGTTATCCGCAGGCCAACCCCGCCGGCCCGCGCCGGCCCCGGGTCGGCTTCGTCTCGCCGTCCGGCCTGCCCGGCGAGCCGCCGGCCGTGGCACCGGCGAACCCGGCCGCCTTCGACCCGGCCGCCTTCGACCCGGCCGCCCCCGACTCC
>NZ_JBEZXZ010000411.1:0-2182 GCF_040638275.1 Actinoplanes sp. NPDC026623
CCGGCCCCCCCCACCCCAGACCGCCACGGGATGCCCCACCACCCCACCACCCCCCCCCCCCGCGGGCCGCCGGCCCCGCCGCCCACCCCCCCCCCCCCCCCCCGGCGGGCGGCGGCCCGACGCCCGCCGGGTGCGCCCGTGCCGGCCCCGGCCGTCCATCGGCCCGGCCGGCGTGGAACTGGTGTCCGGCCTGGCCGGGCCCGCCGTCCGGCTCTGCCCGCAGTACTCGCCCGAGCACGCGACGACGCTGACCCTGGCGGCCGCCGCCGACACGATCCGGGCGGTGCGGGCGCTGCCCGGCCGGGCCGTCGCGGTCGAGCGGGCACTGGCGGGCACCCGCCGGTGCCCCGGCCCGCTGCTGTTCGTGGCGGCGGAGACGCCGCAGCTCACCCCGGACCTGCTGGCCGGCGCGATCGGGCTGCTGGACGACTTCGACGCGGTGCTCGGGCCGACCACCGGCGACGGCTGGTGGGCGTTCGGCCTGAGCGAGCCGGCGCACGCCGCGCTCGGCCCGTCGACCGGCCTCGGCTCGCTGACCGTCGCGGCGTTGCGGCTCGGCCTGCGGGTGGCGATGCTGCCGACGCTGCGCGGGCTCGACACCGGCGCCGACGTGGCGCCGGTCGCCGCGCGGTGCCCGGCCGGCAGCCTGTTCGCCGCCACCGTCGCGCGGCTGGCGCAGCAACCGGCGGTGACCGCGCCCTGATGTTCCGGCGGGGCTGAAGGGCCTGCCATGATCGGGTACGTTGCTGGGCATGAGCGTGCGTTTCGGAGTCTTCGTGCCGCAGGGATGGAAGCAGGATCTGGTCGAGATCGCCGACCCGGTCGAGCAGTACGAGGCGATGACCGCGGTCGCCAAGGCCGCGGATGCCGGCCCGTGGGACTCGGTGTGGGTCTACGACCACTTCCACACGATCCCCGAGCCGACGATCAACACCACCTTCGAGTGCTGGACGGTCACCTCGACCCTGGCCCGGGACACCACCCGGATCAACATCGGGCAGATGGTCGGCTGCAACGGCTACCGCCAGCCCTCGCTCTACGCCAAGATCGCCTCCACTGTCGACGTGGCCAGCCACGGCCGCCTCTACGCCGGGCTCGGCGCGGGCTGGTATGAGCACGAGTGGAAGGCCTACGGCTACGAGTGGACCGAGGTGCCGCAGCGGATGGGCGAGTTCCGCGAGGCCGTCGAGATCGTGCACCGGATGTGGACCGAGGAGCGGCCGGTCTTCTCGGGCCGGCACTACTCGATCGACGGCCCGATCAACGAGCCCAAGGGCGTCCGCAAGCCGCACCCGTCGTTCTGGCTCGGTGGCGGCGGCGAGAAGGTCACCCTGAAGCTCGTCGCGCAGTACGCGGACGCCTGCAACGTCGGCGGCGGCAACCCCGAGCTGATCAAGCGGAAGCTCGACGTGCTGCGCGGGCACTGCGACAGGCTGGGCCGCGACTACGACCGGATCATCAAGTCCACCGGCCTGGAGCTGAACCTTCAGGAGTCCACGGCGGACACCATCGGGCGGATCGAGCGGATGGTCGAGGCCGGCGCCGACTACGTGATCGTGTATGTGCCGCGAGTCGCCTACGACCACGAGCCGATGCTGCGCTTCGCCGGCGAGGTGATCCCGCAGTTCGCGTAGGTCCGTGCTGGAGCGCCCTCGTCTCACCAGGGAAAGATGTCGATCGTCGTCGCGCTCGCGACAGTGACCCGGTGATCGTCGAGCAGCACGCGCAGGTAGTTCGCCGGCGCCGTCAGGATCACGGCACCGGCGCGGGGCAGGTGGCGCACGTCCGCCGGCACCTGGCCGGTCGCCGCGCTCGCCGCTGCGATCACGGCCGGACCGCTCGCCTCGCCGGCCACGATCAGGATGGCGTGCACCGGTCCCGCCGACCCGGCCGCCGCCAGCTGACGGCTCAACCGGGGGTCTACCCGCGCCGATCGTGGCATGGCGCCCCCTCGACCAGGTGCCGCAGGGCACCGAGCGGATCGACCAGGCCGCGGCCCTGTCGCGCGCGACGATCGCCGGCCAGCGGCCGCGCGCTCTCGACCAGCGCGCGCTCGACGTCGGCCACGCCTGCGTCGGGGCGGGCCTGGAACAGCAGCGCCGCCACCCCCGCCACGTGGGCCGCGGCCATCGAGGTGCCGTCGACGGCGATCAGGCGCCCGCCCGGGCCGGGCACCGGTGTG
>NZ_JBEZXZ010000412.1:0-2096 GCF_040638275.1 Actinoplanes sp. NPDC026623
TGCGACGGTCTGCCAGGTGGTTTTGCAGTGGGAGGGTGCGTACGGCAAGGCGTACAAGATTCAGACCAGTGCCGATGGCACCGCCTGGACCGATGCCTACGGCACCACGACCGGTGCCGGTGGCACCGAGACGCTGACGGTCAACGGGACCGGCCGGTATGTGCGGATGTACGGCACCGTCCGGGGCAGCGGCTACGGCTACTCACTGTACGAGTTCAAGATCTTCACCACCGGAGGAACCACGACGCCGCCCGTCGAGCCGACCGATCCGCGTAACCCGAACCTGGGTCCGAACGTCAACGTCTACGACCCCTCGACGCCGGCCGCGACCATCCAGAACCGGCTCAACCAGTTGTTCGCCGCGCAGGAGACCAACCAGTTCGGCCCCGAGCGCTACGCCGTGCTGTTCAAGCCCGGCAACTACACCGCAGACGTCAACCTCGGCTTCTTCACCCAGGTCTCGGGCCTCGGCCTGTCGCCCGACGACGTCAACCTCAACGGCCACGTGCGCGTCGAGGCGAACTGGATGAACGGCAACGCCACCCAGAACTTCTGGCGCGTCGCCGAGAACCTGTCCGTCACCCTGCCGGCCGGCACGACCGTCGAGCGCTACGCCGTCTCGCAGGCCGCGCCGTACCGCCGCATGCACCTCCGGGGCGCCGGCAACCAGATCCAGCTCTGGAACGGCGGCGACGGCTGGTCGTCCGGCGGCCTGATGGCCGACACCAAGATCGACGGCGCGGTCGTCTCCGGCTCCCAGCAGCAGTGGTACTCGCGCAACAGCGAGTTCGGAAGCTGGGCCGGCTCGGTCTGGAACATGGTGTTCCAGGGCGTGCAGGGCGCGCCGCCGCCGAACTTCCCGAACCCCTCGCACACGGTCGTCGCCACCACCCCCACGGTCCGGGAGAAGCCCTTCCTGTACGTGGACGGCACCGGCGAGTACCGGGTGTTCGTTCCCGCGCTGCGGCAGAACAGCACCGGCACAAGCTGGTACAACAAGACGCCGGCCGGCTCGTCGATCTCGCTGAGCGAGTTCTTCGTGGTCCGCCCCGGCACCACCGCCGCGACCATGAACGCGGCCCTGGCGCAGGGCAGGCACCTGCTGGTCACCCCGGGCGTGTACAACCTGGACCAGCCGCTGCAGGTGAACCGCGCGGACACCGTGATCCTCGGCCTGGGCCTGGCCACGCTGAAGCCGACCGCGGGCACCGCGGCCATCAAGATCGCGGACGTGGCCGGCGTGAAACTGGCGGGCCTGCTGGTCGAGGCCGGCGCCGTCAACTCGCCGACGCTGATCGAGGTCGGGCAGGCGGGCGCCGCCGCGAACAACGCGGCCAACCCGATCTCGCTGCACGACGTGTTCGTCCGGATCGGCGGCTCGGGCGTCGGCCGGGCCACCGACAGCGTCGTGGTCAACAGCAACAACGTGATCGGCGACCACCTGTGGCTGTGGCGCGCCGACCACGGCGACGGCGTCGGCTGGTCGGTCAACACCGCCGACCGGGGCCTGGTCGTCAACGGCGCCGACGTCACCATGTACGGCCTGTTCGTCGAGCACTTCCAGCGGTACCAGACGGTCTGGAACGGCGAACGCGGCCGGACGTACTTCTACCAGAACGAGATGCCGTACGAGATGCCGAACCAGGCGGCCTGGATGAACGGCGCGACCCGCGGCTACGCGGCCTACAAGGTCGCCGACTCGGTGAACACCCACCAGGCCTGGGGCGTCGGCAGCTACTGCGTCTTCACCCTCGACCGGTCGGTGGTGGGGGAGCGCGCGATCGAGGCCCCGGTCAAGGCGGGCATCCGGTTCACCAACATGGTCACCGTCTCGCTGGGCGGCCAGGGCACCATCAACAAGATCATTAATGACAAGGGCGGCACGGCGCAGAAGGGCGCGGAGATCCAGTACCTGACGTCCGGCCCGTAACCGCCGCACATGACCCCCTGCGCGCTACGGCGCCACCGAGACCGTGGCGCGCAGGGGCTTCCACGAACCGGCCCGGGTGGGTGCGCCCGGCAGCCGGCCCGGGGCGGTGGACCGGGCCGGGTGGGCGGGGTGGGTGCGGCGGGGCGGGTGGGGGGGGGTGGGGGCG
>NZ_JBEZXZ010000413.1:0-2087 GCF_040638275.1 Actinoplanes sp. NPDC026623
GACGACGACCGGGTCGGCGGCCGGCGCGGCGCCGAGCTGGAACCCGGGCCGGCCCGGTGCGGGCCGGCCGACGAGGTGCACCACCGGGGCGGTGCCGTCGCCGCCGCGGTCCGGAGGGCCCGGCCGCCAGGCCGGCGGCGCTTCGACGGGGGCCCGGTGGCGCCACTCGCGAAACCACGTGGGTCCGCCCTCGCCGAGGCGGGCCGTGATCTCCGCCTCCCAGAACCGGACCTGATCGCCGGGCGGGACCAGGAGCCGGCCGACGAGTCTGCCCGGGCCGCGCACGTGCAGCGCGTCGCGTACCAGGTCGGGCAGGGCCGGGACCAGGTCGCCGGGCGCCATCGCGACGACACCGTGCGGGCGGCCGCCCAGCATCCGCCGCACGCCGCGCTCGAACACCCCGGGCGGGTCGGGCCGCCAGGCGGCCGGCAGGCGGTCGACGCTGACCTCGAGCTGGCGCGGCCGGGCGCGCACCGTGACGGAGACCCGCGAGGTGCCGGCCGGGCGGACCGCGGCGGCCAGGATGGTCAGCGGGGCGCGGTCCGCGACGCGGAGCGTGGCGGGCACCACCGCGCCCCGCTCGGGCCGGGGCGCCGGCGCGGGCGGCGGGGGGCCGAACCGGCCGGGATACAGCTCGACCGGGCCGCCCGCCGGCGCCGCCGGTGGCGCGTCGCCGTCCCCGGCGAGCCAGGCGAGCCCGGCGACGGCGACCCTGATCCGCTCGAGCCAGCCGCGCCAGGCGCCGGTGAGCACGGCGGGGGAGTCGACGAGCTCCGCCCAGGGCGGCAGGGCGTCGTCGCCGGCGTGCTCGCGCAGGCGCTCGTAGGCGGCGTTGAGGTCGAGGACGACCTGCTTCGGCGCCGGCGGGGCGGTGTCGTCGCCGCGGTGCACGACGGCCAGGGCCAGCAGGGTGATCGCCTGCAGCGCGATCACCGGGCTGCGCGGGCCGCTGCGGTCGGCGGCCAGGCTCAGCAGCGCGACCGCGCCGCCGGGGTCGCGCACCGCCCGCAGCTCGCCCAGCTCGAGCCCGGTCAGCGCCAGGTACATCGGCGGGACCGGCGGCAGGCGCCGGTGCAGATCGTCGAGCGTGGTGGCGGCCGCCAGCGCCGCCCGTACCCGGGTGAGCGGCCGGTCCGGCCCGAGCCGCCCGGCGCCCGGGGCCGGCTCGTGCCACTCACACGGCGGCGGATCGACGCCGTCGATCAGCGCTTCGGCGGCCCAGCGTGCCTCCCGCGCGGCGCCGGGGCCGGCGATCGCGACGGGGAGCCGGTCGCGCATCCGCCGGGCGAGCCGCAGCAGCGCCGCCTGCGCGGCCCGCCGGATCCGTTCGGCGCGCCGGTCGGAGCCGGCGTCGCGCAGCCGCTGGGCGAGCACCTCCTGCGCGGTGCCGGGGTCGCCGAGCATCAGGTAGCCCTCGCTGATGCTCACGAACAGGTCCGGCACCTGATCGTGGATGCGCCGGGTGCCGTGCCGTCCGGCGTCGTGCACGTCGAGCAGCCGCAGCCCCTCGAGGCGTTCGCGCCGCACCGTCCCGTAGCCCAGGCGCAGCTGCAGGCACTGCGACAGCAGGCGTTCGCCGTCGATCGATCTCAGGTCCTCCTCGGCGACGCGTTCCCAGCGGCGCAGCGGCAGCGAGGGCAGCGGCCGGGCGTGCACGTAGGCCTCCCGGGCCTCGTACAGGTGCACGCGGGCGGCGGCGTTCGACGGCGCGCGCCAGTCCGCCCACCGCGCTCCGCCCGTCCCCGCGGCCCCGATGTCGATCGCGGCGTCCGCCACCTGCCGACCCAGCAGCCGGGTCCGGGCGAGGGTCAGCAGGGCCCGCACCAGGGGATCGCCGGTGGCGGCCGCCCAGCGCTCGGCGCCGGCCACGATCGGGGCCGGGTCGGTGTCCGGCGCCCGATGGTCGGCGATCGCCTCCACCACGGCGGCCACGCTGCCGTCCAGCTGCCCCGGGAAGGCCGACGCGTCGTCGATCAGCCGCGCCAGGTGTTCGACCGACGGCGCGCGCCCCGATTCGACGGCGGCCGCGGCGCGGCCCAGCCGCGCCCGGATCCGCAGCCGCCGCGCGATCGAGCCGCCGCGGGCGC
>NZ_JBEZXZ010000414.1:0-2008 GCF_040638275.1 Actinoplanes sp. NPDC026623
CTGGACGAGCTGACCCGTGACCGTGAGCTGACCGCGTTCGTGCTGTTCTCCTCGGCCGCCGGCGTCCTGGGCTCGCCCGGCCAGGCCAACTACGCGGCCGCCAACTCCTACCTCGACGCGCTCGCCCGCGACCGGCACGCGGCCGGCCTGCCCGCCACGGCGATCGCCTGGGGCCCCTGGGCCACCGCGGACAGCGCCATGACCGGCGCACTCACCGACGTCGACCGGGACCGGATGACCCGCTCCGGCGCGCTGCCGTTCGACGCCGCCGACGGCCTCGCCCTGTTCGACCGGGCCGCCGCCGGCGACGACCCGGCCCTGGTCGCGATGCGGCTCGACACCGCCTCGCTGTCCGGCGGGAACCTCCCGCCGATGCTGCGCGGCCTGGTCCGCGCGCGGCGCCGGACCGCCCGCGCCGGCGCGGGCGCCGCCTCGCTGGTCGCCGACTTCGACGTCATCATCGCGGCGATCCGCGCCGAGGCGGCCCGGGTGCTCGGCTTCGGCTCGGCGGCCGAGGTGGACCCGCGGTCGTCCTTCGCCGACCTGGGCTTCGACTCGCTGACCGCCGTCGAGCTGCGCAACCGGCTCGCCGAGGTCTCCGGGCTGCGGCTGCCGGCCACCCTGGTCTTCGACTACCCGACGCCCGAGGCGCTGGCCCGCTACCTGGTGGGCGAGCTCGCCGGCGGCGCGGCGGACGAGGCGGCGGCGCCGGTCGCTGCCGCCGCCGACGAGCCGATCGCGATCGTCGGCATGAGCTGCCGCTACCCGGGCGGCGTCTCGTCACCCGAGGACCTGTGGGCGCTGCTGGCGGCCGGGGGGGACGGCATCTCGGACTTCCCGGACGACCGTGGCTGGGACCTGTCGACGCTGTTCAGCGACGACCCGTCGAAGGCCGGCACCTCGTACGTCCGCGAGGGTGGCTTCCTGCACGACGCCGCCATGTTCGACCCGGCGTTCTTCGGGATCAGCCCGCGCGAGGCGGTCGCCATGGACCCGCAGCAGCGGCTGCTGCTGGAGACCTCGTGGGAGGCGGTCGAGCGGGCCGGCATCGACCCGTCCGGGCTGCGCGGCTCGCGGACCGGCGTTTTCGCCGGCGTCATGTACCACAACTACGCGGCCTGGCTGGCCGAGATCCCGGAGGAGGTCGAGGGCTTCCTCGGCACCGGCGCCTCGTCGAGCGTGGTCTCCGGCCGGGTGTCGTACACGTTCGGCTTCGAGGGACCGGCCATGACCATCGACACCGCCTGCTCGTCGTCGCTGGTCGCCATGCACCTGGCCGCCCAGTCGCTGCGGCAGGGCGAGTGCACCCTCGCGCTGGCCGGCGGCGTCACCGTGATGCCCACCCCGGACACGTTCATCGGTTTCTCCCGGCAGCGCGGCCTCGCCGCGGACGGCCGCTGCAAGTCGTTCGCCGATTCCGCGGACGGCACCGGCTGGTCCGAGGGCGTCGGCGTCCTCGTCCTCGAACGGCTCTCCGACGCCCGGGCCAACGGGCACCGGGTGCTCGCGCTGCTCCGCGGCTCGGCTGTCAATCAGGACGGCGCCTCCAACGGACTCACCGCACCCAACGGCCCGTCACAGACCCGGGTGATCCGGCAGGCGCTCGCGAACGCCGGCCTGAGCGCGTCCGAGGTGGACGCGGTCGAGGCGCACGGCACCGGAACCACGCTGGGCGACCCGATCGAGGCGCACGCGCTGCTCGCGGCCTACGGCCAGGACCGCGCGGGCGGCGAGCCCCTCTACCTCGGCTCGCTCAAGTCGAACCTGGGCCACACCCAGGCGGCGGCCGGCGTCGGCGGCGTCATCAAGATGGTCATGGCCATGCGGCACGGGGTGATGCCGCAGACCCTGCACGTCGACGAGCCCAGCCATCAGGTCGACTGGGAATCGGGCGCCGTCGAACTGCTGACGTCGGCCCGTGACTGGCCGGCGGTGGACCGGCCGCGCCGGGCGGGGGTCTCGTCGTTCGGTGTTTCCGGCACGAACGCGCACGTGATTGTCGAGCAGG
>NZ_JBEZXZ010000415.1:0-2008 GCF_040638275.1 Actinoplanes sp. NPDC026623
GCGGCGGCTGGCCGCGCGTCGCGCAGCAGCCTGGCGACGGGCGGACGAGGAGTTCCGGTCGGCGCTGGTGGCCGCCGGCCGCGCGCAGCTGAGCTCGTCGGGCGACGCGCCCGAACTGCACCGGGTGGCGTCGGCGCTCGCCGCCCGGCGCGACCGGATCGCCCTGGCGCCGCCGGGCCG
This sequence comes from Actinoplanes sp. NPDC026623, assembly GCF_040638275.1. Lineage (NCBI taxonomy): Bacteria > Bacillati > Actinomycetota > Actinomycetes > Micromonosporales > Micromonosporaceae > Actinoplanes > Actinoplanes sp. NPDC026623. The sequence goes on from NZ_JBEZXZ010000415.1 coordinate 181, forward strand.
GCCGTTCTGGATGGGCGACCGTATCGCGGCCGCCGGCACGCGGGTGCATGACAAGTACCGGCTGGACCTGGCGACGGCCTGGCCGCGCCTGTGGCTGGTCCTGCCGGATCCGGTACGCACGGAGTTCGGGCTGTCCCGGGCGGCGCTGACCCGGGACTCCTGCCTGGCGGGGTGGGCGCTGGCGTACGCGGTGCTGGGGTTCTGGTGGTGGCCGGCGCTGGTCATCGGGTGCGGGTGCGGGGTCCTGGCGTGGGTCCGGGCGCGGTCCTCGGTCGGCCTGCTGGCGGAGCTGGTGGAGTCGGCCGTCGACGTACACGGGCGGGCCCTCGCCGAATCGCTGGGTCTGCCGTGTGCGGGCGTCCTGACGAGGGAGACCGGGGCGGAAATCACCGCCATCGCCCGCAACGATCCCTGAGGCGCCGACGCCCCGCGCCGGGGCGTCGGCGCGTTCGCCGGGTCAGGAGTGCGGGCAGGTGTCGCGGTACTCCTGGATGGTCGATCCGCTCGGGGCCGGGCAGAGGAACTGCTCATAGCGGGTGTCGTTGTCGATGAAGCGCTTGAGCCACGAGATGCTGTACTTCGCGATGGTCACGTTCGTCGAGGTGGGCGCCGAGTGCGTGGCGTTGTTGAGCTCGAGGTACGCCTTGTCGAGGCTGCTCGGCAGGCTGGTGTAGAACGGCTCGGCGTGCGACGCCACCGGGGCGGTGGTGTCGTTCTCGGCGCCGATGATCAGCGTCGGGACGGTGTCGGAGGACCAGTTCTTGGTGCCGTGCCAAGGGGTCAGCGGGATGGCCGCCTGCAGTTGCGGGCGGGTCCGGGACGCGGAGAGGCTGCCGCCGCCGCCCATCGAGTGGCCCATGACGCCGAGCCGGGTGGCGTCGATGCGGCTCCGCACCGAGCTCGTGTTGGTCAGATAGTCGAGCGCGGCCAGCAGCTGCGTGCCGCGGCTGGCCGGCTGGTCGAGGGTGCTGAGGGTGTCGATCGTGATGACCACGAAGCCCTGCGAGGCCAGGCGCGGGCCGTACCAGGCGACGCTCGACTGCGACGCCGTGAACCCGGGTGAGATCGCGATGGCTCCGAACGTGCCGTCGGTCGTGCTGGTCGGGTAGTAGATCGTGCCGCCGCCGAAGCCCGAGACGCTCGAGCGCGCCACGGTGACCTGGGCGAAGGCGTAGTAGCCGCGGCTGGCCTCGATGCTGGCCACGGTCGGTGCGGGTCCGCGCTCGTACGGGTTGGCGGCCTGGGCGGGGGTGGGGGCGGCGACCAGCGCGGCGGCCAGGGTGAGTGCGCCCAGCAGGCGCGTGACGGGATTTCGCATTTCCGGGGCTCCCTGCGGTGGAAGGGATCGCGTCGTCGCCCGGAAGGCGGGGGTTCGGCCCCGCGCGTGGTGGACGAGTCCGGCGGCCTCGTAAATCGAGGTACGTAAATACTCTGTTAATTTCGCTACTGGTTGGTAATCCCGATGTCATCATGTTTCGCCGGTATGACGGGGGCGACGACATTCGTCGATCAAGGTGCGCGGCCGCCGGCCATGCGGCGGGTCAGGCCGGGCGGTGATCGCGGACGGCGTCGAGCCAGGCGCGCGGGCCGGCGTGCCGCACCCGGATGCCCGCGATCCGCGTCGCGAAGCTCAGCGCGGGCACGAGATCGGGGTCGCGGGCCAGGGCGACCGCGAGCGCGCCGTGGAAGGCGTCGCCGGCGCCCGCCGTGTCGACGGCCGCCACCCTCGGCACCGGCAACTCGCCGCCCCGGTCGCCGGACCACCACACGATCGGATCCGGCCCGCGGGTGATCGCCCCGCGCCGCACGCCGGCGGCGCGCAGGGCGT
>NZ_JBEZXZ010000416.1:0-2005 GCF_040638275.1 Actinoplanes sp. NPDC026623
GGCGGCCACCCTGGGGCGTGCGCACCGGCGCGGGGGGGCGCGCCGCGCGGGGCGCCGCCCGGCCGGCGGGGCCCGGCGGGGGGGGGGGGGGGGGGGGGCGGCCCCCGCCGCCGAGGCGGGAGCGGCGTACGCGCCGGGCGGCGCGGCGGTGGCGGCGGTGACCGCCGCGAGCAGAACGGTGCTCGCGAGGGCGCGCCGAAGGACGCTGTGATGCACGGCTGTCTCCATGGGTGAGGAGTGCAATGTTTGGGAGCGCTCCCATAGTCCGCACCCGCAGAGACGTATGTCAATGACCGATCAGGCGCTCACGCAGGAACTCCAGCGCGCGGACCTCGTCCAGGATGCCGCCGCCCTCGTGGCCGTTGTACTCCCACAGCAGCATCTGGCGCGGGCCGGCGTACTCGTGGAAGGCGCCGTACACGGTGGACGGCGGGCAGGTCGCGTCCATGAGCGCCGCGGAGAACAGCGCCGGGGCGTCCGCGCGACGGGCGAGATTGACGCAGTCGAAGTATCCGAGCGTGCGGTGCACCCGCTCGACGCTCTCCCGGTGGATCTTGAGGTAGTCGGCGATCTCCCGGTACGGGTACGCGTCGGTGATCCGGGTGGCGCGCGGGAAGTCGCACAGGAACGGCACGAACGCGACGGCCGCCGCGAGATCGGCGCGCAGCCCCGCGACGGCGAGCGCGAGGCCGCCGCCCTGGCTGCCGCCGAGCACGGCGACGCGGTCCGGATCGACCTGCGGCAGCGACCGGGCGGCGTCCACCGCGCGCACCGCGTCGGTGTAGAGGCGCCGGTAGTAGTAGCCAGCCGGATCCAGGATGCCGCGGGTCATCACGCCCGGCACCTGCGGTCCGGCCGGCGCCGGGTCCGGGGTGTCTCCCACGCTCCACCCGGAGCCCTGACCCCGGGTGTCCATCTGCAGGTGCGCGAAGCCGGCCGAGGCCCACAGCAGGTTCTCGCACGCGTGCCCGCGACCGCCGCCGTAGCCCACGTACTGCACCACCGCCGGCAGCGCGCCGGCGTGCCCGGCGGGCAGCCGCAGCCAGGCGCGGACGTCCTGGCCGGCGTAGCCGCGGAAGGTCACGTCGTAGGTGTCGATGGTGGTGAGCCCGGTGGCGACCCGCCGCGTGCGCACGCCGATGTCGTGCCCGGCGGCCTCGGCCAGCGTGCCGGCCCAGAAGTCGTCGAGGTCCGGCGGCTCGACCTGGGAACTCCGGTACGCCAGGAGCTCGTCGAGGGGGAGATCGATCAGCATGGCCGTCCTTTCGTCGTCGCCGTCACGGTAGTTTGATCGGCAGTCGGCGTTCACACCCACCGGAGGCTGCGCATGACCCTGGTGACGGTGCGGCCGATGCGGGCCGCCGACGCCGGCCGGGTGCTCGCGATCTACCAGACCGGCCTGGACACCGGCAACGCCGGATTCGAGCCCAGCGCACCGGACTGGGCGGCGTTCGACGCGGCGAAGCTGCCCGGCCACCGGTTCGTCGCGGTCGACAGCGCCGGCGCGGTGCTCGGCTGGGTCGCGGTCTCCGCCGTGTCGGCCCGGGCCGTCTACGCGGGCGTGGTCGAGCACTCGGTGTACGTCGATCCGGCCGCCCAGCGCCGCGGCGTCGGCCGGGCACTGCTCGACGCGCTGATCGCCTCGACCGAGGCGGCCGGGATCTGGACCATCCAGTCCGGGGTCTTCCCGGAGAACACCGCCAGCCTCGCCGTCCACCGCGCCGCGGGCTTCCGGGAGGTCGGCGTCCGCGAGCGCATCGGCCGGCACCGCAACTTCGGCAACCGCTGGCGCGACGTGGTGTTCATCGAGCGCCGCAGCCCGCACATCTGACCGGCGGCGCTCAGCGGCGGGCCCGTTCCAGGCGGGCGGTGAGGGCCGCGACCGCCGCCGGCTCCGGCCGGCCGGTGCCGGTGGCCGGGTGGGCGAGCAGCCGGCGGATCAGGCCGGCGGTCTTGCTGCGGCCGGTGCCCAGCGGTGCGAGGGCGGCGCGCGCCTGCTCGTCCG
>NZ_JBEZXZ010000417.1:0-1981 GCF_040638275.1 Actinoplanes sp. NPDC026623
CCGGCGGCGATCGCGATGAGGACCCGCGGGGCCCGGCCCGGCGGTGCTTCTCCCGGCGGCCCGTCCAGCCGGGACAGCCGCCGGGCGGCGCCGCTCATGGGAGCGCCTCCCCCGTCAGCGGCGCCAACTCGATCAGTGACGCCACCCGATGCGGGCATGACGCGGCCGCCTCGCCCGCCGGCGTGTCAGGCCCGGGTGTCCTCGCGGCGAGCAGCAGCGCGGCGGCACAGCACTGCCGGAACGGCACCCGCACCGGCCCGCCGGGGCGGAGCAACGCGGCGGCGCCGCAGGTCGGCTCGGTCATCGGGCCGGACCGTTTGCGAGCCGGTCCGCCCAGAGCAGCCCGGCCGACTGCAGCAGCACCGCGCCGACCGCGCACGCCGCGCCGAGCGGCGTGTGCAGCAGCACCTGAAGCGGATCGACGCCGACGCTGTAGCCGAGCCCGATCCCGCCGACCGGCAGCGCCGCCAGCAGCAGGGCCGTGGCCTGGGCGCCGGCGGCCTGGGCGGCCGCCGTCGCCCGGGAGCGGTCGGCCGCCCGCGCGTCGGCCTCGATCCGTTCGACCAGGTCCGCGGCGGGTGCGCCGGTGCGCTCGGCGAGCCGCCACACGGCCGCGGCCAGGTCTGCCAGCCGCCGGTCCCCCGGGGCACCGGACGAGGCCGGCACGACGGACGAGCCGCCCAACGCCAGCCCCGCGCGCAGGTCGGCCGCGAGGGCGGTGAGCTCGTCGAGGCTGCGGGACCGGGCCGCCGCCGCTTGCCGCCGGGCCATGCGCCGCAACGCCGCCCGCATGCCGAGCATGCCGCAGGCCGCGAGGACGAAGCCCGCAACCGGGCCCGCGACGATCAGTCCCGCAGTCGCCCCCGACAGGCCGGCGGCACCCATGACCCGCCGCGGCCGGCGGTCCGCGAGCTCCCGCGCCCGCCTCCGGAGCGGACCGGGATCCAATCTGGGCCTGGCCGGCCGCCACGCGGGCCGCTGCGCCTGGAGCCGGCGGGCGACCGTCCGCGCGGGCCAGACCGCCACCGCGGCGGCGGCGGTCAGCAGCGCGGCGGCGAGCACCCAGGCCGCCCAGCTCACGGCCGCGTCTCCAGGACCGGCGGCACCGCGACGCCGCGCTCGGCAAGCTGCCGGGCCAGCGACTGCGCGCCCGGCCCCGCGCCGCGACCCCGCTGCCAGGCCGGCACGACGGTGACCAGCCGCTGCTCCCCCTCGGGCCGCAACACCCCGACCGATTCGAGGACCCGGCCCCGGTCGGTGCGCCGAACCTGAAGCACGACCTGCAGCGCGGCCAGCACCTGCGCGTGCAACGCGGCCCGCGGCAGCCCGCCGAGCATGCCCAGCGCCTCCAGCCGGGCCGGTACGTCGGCCGGCGCGTTGGCGTGCAGGGTCCCGGCGCCGCCATCGTGCCCGGTGTTGAGCGCGCCGAGCAGGTCGACGACCTCGGCGCCCCGGCACTCGCCGACGACGAGCCGGTCGGGGCGCATCCGCAGCGCCTGCCGCACCAGGTCCGTGAGGACGACCGCGCCCGCACCCTCGACGTTCGCGGTCCGCGCCTGTAGCGCGACCACGTGCGGATGCACGGGCCTCAGCTCGGCCGCGTCCTCGACCAGCACGATCCGCTCGGTGTGCGGCACCAGGGCGAGCAGCGTGCCGAGCAGCGTCGTCTTGCCCGAGCCGGTCCCGCCCGTCACCAGGTAGGCGAGCCGCGCGCCGACCACGGCGGCGAGCAGCGGGGCCAGCGCCGGCGGCACCGTGCCGTGCTCGACGAGATCGCCGAGGCTGAACGGCCGCTGCCGGAACGTGCGCAGGGACAGATAGGGCCCGCCGGTCGCCACCGGCGGAAGCACCGCGTGCAGCCTGGTGCCGTCGGGGAGCCGCGCGTCGGCGTAGGGCTGGCCGTCGTCGAGCCGCCGGCCGCAGGCGGCCGCGAGGCGCTGCGCCAGCCGCCGCACCTCGTCGGGCCCACCGAGGGTGACGG
>NZ_JBEZXZ010000418.1:0-1973 GCF_040638275.1 Actinoplanes sp. NPDC026623
CTCGCGACGCTGCGCCCGCCCGTCGCCGCCCGGCGGCACCTGGAGATCGACGTCGCCGACCGGCAGCCCGACGACGGCTGGCGGGTGCCGCTGGCGGTCACCGCGGCCCTGCTGGACGACGCGTACGCGGCCGCCGAGGCGGAGTGCGCGACCCGGCCGCTGGCGGGCGCGCCGCGGATCTGGGAACGCGCCGCCCGCGACGGGCTGAGCGACCCGGCCCTGGCCGCCGCCGCGCGGGAGTGCTTCGTCGCCGCGTACGGGGCGCTGGCCCGCCAGGGCGTCTCCCGGGAGATCCGCGACGCGGTCGCCGACTTCACCGAGCGGTACGTGCTGCGCGGGCGCTGCCCGGCCGACGATGTGCTCGACCGGGTGACCGCTCTCCCCTGACTCCGCTGGTAGGTTCGTACCTTTATGTCGGACCGGCCCACAGCTCAGGAGACTTGTGAAGATCCTCGACGAAGTGTCGCGCACGCTCAGCGAATTCCTGCTCGTACCGAGCCTCACCACCGCCGCCTGCACCCCGGACAACATCGACCTGAGCGCGCCGCTGGTGCGCCACCGGGTCGGCGAGACCGCCGCCGTCCGCATCGCCACCCCGCTGACCAGCGCGGTCATGGGCGCGGTCTCCTCGCCCCGGCTCGCCATCGCGCTGGCCCAGTGCGGCGGGCTCAGCTTCGTGCACCAGAACCAGCCGATCCCGGAACAGGCCGCCATGGTCGAGGCGGTCAAGCGGCACAAGGCCGGCTTCCGCTTCTCCGACATCAACATCAAGCCGTCGGCCACCCTCGGTGAGGTGACGGTGCTGCTGGAGTCAGCCGAGCGCGACGTCGCCGTGGTCACCGACGACGGCAGCCCGCACGGGCTGTTCGTCGGTCTCATCTCGACGGACGACTTCCACCCGCGGCGCCACCGCCTGGACGACACCGTCGCCTCCCGGATGCGCGCCGCGGCCGACCTGGTGACCGCGCCGCCGACGGTGACCCTGTCCGAGGCGAACAACCTGATCTGGGACCACCGGCTGGACGTGCTGCCCGTGGTCGACGCCGGCGGCCTGCTGCACTCCATCGTGCTGCGCCGCGATTACGAGCTGCACAAGCGCTTCCGCGACGAGTCGATCGACGCGGACAAGCGTTTCCGGGTCGGCGCCGGGGTGAACACCCACGACTATCGCGAGCGGATCCCCGCGCTCGTCGCGGCCGGCGCGGACCTGCTGTGCATCGACTCGTCCGACGGGTACTCGGTGTGGCAGGCCGAGACGCTCGGGTTCGTCCGCGAGACCTACGGCGACGACGTGCGGATCGGCGGTGGCAACGTCGTCGACGGCCGCGGCTTCCGCTACCTGGCCGAGGCCGGGGCCGACTTCGTCAAGGTGGGCATCGGCGGCGGCTCGATCTGCACCACCCGCGATCAGAAGGGCATCGGCCGCGGCCAGGCCTCCGCCCTGATCGACGTGGTCCGCGAGCGCGACGCGTACGCCGCGGAGACCGGCGTCTACGTGCCGGTGTGCTGTGACGGCGGCCTGCTCACCGACTCGCACATGGCGATCGCGTTCGCGTTCGGCGCGGACTTCGTCATGCTGGGGCGCTACTTCGCCCGCTTCGACGAGAGCCCGTCGCCGCTGGTGCGGGTCGGCGGCCAGTTCTTCAAGGAGTACTGGGGCGAGGGCTCGAGCCGGGCGCGCAACGTGTCGCGGTACGAGCACGGCGGCGGCAGCCGGCTCACCTTCGAGGAGGGTGTCGACGGCTACGTCCCGTACGCAGGCAGCCTCTACGACAACGTCGACCTGACCATCGCCAAGCTCAAGGCGACGATGATCAGTTGTGGCGCGACGGACCTGCCGGGATTCCACGCGGGCGCGGTCCTGGTGCCGGTGTCGCAGCAGAGCTTCCTGCAGAACAGCGCCGAGATCCGGCTGCGCGACCGCCCCAGCGACGCGGGCCGCTGATTCTCCGGGTGCGGCGGCTCAGCCGGTC
>NZ_JBEZXZ010000419.1:0-1957 GCF_040638275.1 Actinoplanes sp. NPDC026623
GGCGCGGCCGGCAGCGCGGGCACGGTGGGCGCGGCCGGCGCGGGCAGCGGCTGGTGGGTGGCGTCGTTCGCCGGCGCGGTGGCGAGCAGGACGGCCGCTCCGACGGTGACCAGGCCGGCGATCGTGGCCGGGAGCTGCCATTCGGGCCGGATGGCGTCGCCGAGGAACAGCAGCGCGACGGCGGACGGCGCGATCACCTCGGCGGTCCAGTGCACCGCGGTCACCGGGCCCACCTGGCCGATCTGCAGCGCGTGGGCGTACATCATCATGCCGGTGACGGCGAAGGTCAGCAGGGCCGCGATGAGCGGGTCGGTCGCGATGTCCATGGGTGCGGCCGGCAGGGCGCGGCCGGTCAGGGCCGCGCCGCCGAGGCAGAGTCCGCCGACGGCGGCGGCCAGGCCCGGTGAGCCGATCTTGGTGGCGCTCCAGCCGATCAGCGCCGCCGTGACCGCGGCCCCGCAGAATGCCAGGCGCAGCCCGGTGGACGCGGTGACGTCGTGTTGCGGTCCGGCCGACAGGGCCAGCACGGTCAGCGCGCCGAGGGAGGCGACCACGGCGGCGACGTCGCGGCCGCGCAGCCGGGACTTCAGGACGAAGCGGGCGGCGACGACCGTTATCGCGAGCGAGCCGGCCAGGATCGATTCGACGATGTAGACCGCCAGCTCGCGCAGGGCGATGATCGAGCCGATCCAGGCGAGCATGTCGAAGCCGATGCCGGCCAGGTACAGCGGATGGCCGAGGGCCTTGACGGTGCTGGTGGTGCGCCGGGCGGCGACGGCCTGCAGGATCGCCGCGGTCGCGTAGCAGAAGGCGCCGAACACGGTGATCGCCAGCGCGATCCAGCCGGCGGAGGTCATCCTCGCTCACCGGCCGTCGTTACGCTTCGTGGATCGACGGATCACAATCAGATGATAGGTGGGGTCGCGGCGCGGCGCGAGTGCCCGCCCGCCGCGCATTACTCTCCGACCCGCAGCACGGTGACCGTGTCGTCGCCGCCGTTGCTCACGTAGGCGAGGCGGCCGTCGGGCGAGACCGCCACCGTACGCGGGCTGTGGCCCACCCGGACGGTTGCGGTCACCGCGCCGGTGCGGCCATTCAGGACGGACACCGTGTTGTCGCCCTCGTTGACCACGTACGCGTGCCGGCCGTCGCCGGCGAAGGCGACGCTCTGCGGCTGCTTGCCGACCCGGAACGGTCCGGTGCGCCGCATGGTCTTCGCGTCGATCAGGTCGGCGGTGTCCGCGTCGAAGCCCGCCACCAGCACGGTTGCGCCGTCCGGCGACACCGCGACGCTGTGCGGCGAGCGGCTCACCGGCACCGATTTGATCATCCGGTCGGTGCGCAGGTCGATGATGGACACCGCGTTCGACTCGTGGTTGGCGGTGAACGCCCGCCGCTGGGTCGCGGAGAAGGCCACCGCGTGCGGGTTGGCCGGCACGTTCACCTGGCCGTCCGGGCGCTGGTCGGCGGTGGCGTAGATCTCGACCTTGCCCTTGCTGTGGATCGGCACCCAGAGCCGGTCGTCGGGGCAGACGGCCAGGGTGAACGGCTGCACGCCGGTGGCGATGTAACGCAGGACCTTGCGGCCGGCGGCGTCGACCACGGCGACCCCGCTGCCGGACATGTCCTTCTCGTACATGGACACGAAGACGAGGCTGCCGTCGCGGGAGGTGGTGACGAACCGGGGGGTGTGGCGCAGGCTCACCGAGGTCACCCGCCGGGTGGCGGCGTCGACGACGGACAGGACCCGGGCGCCCTGATTGGCCACGTACACCGTGCGGCCGTCCGGGGAGACCGCGACGCCCTCCGGTTCGTTGCCCACCCGGATGGTGGCGATCGCGGCCGGCCTGTTGGTGCTCGTCGCGCGCAGCGCGAGCGGGACCCGCGCGACGACGCTCGGCGCCGGGGCCGCCGTCCCCGGCCCGGCGAGGTTCGCGGCGCGGGGCGCCGGCGCCGC
>NZ_JBEZXZ010000420.1:0-1937 GCF_040638275.1 Actinoplanes sp. NPDC026623
GAAGGCGGGACCGCCGCCGGTTGCCCCGGCGCCGCGCACCCGGGAGGCGTCGACCAGGCTGGTGCAGAACGTGCTGTTCCTGCTCGGCGGCCTGCTGCTCGGCGTCGCGGCGATCGTCTTCACCGCGGTCGCCTGGGCGCAGTTCGGCGTCGGCGGCCGCGCGCTGCTGCTCGCCGGCTTCACCGTCGCGGCGCTGGCGGTGCCGCTGGCCGCGCTGCGGCGCAACCTGCGCGCGACGGCCGAGACCTTCGCGGCGGTCGGGCTGCTGCTGGTCCTGCTCGACGGGTACGCGGCCTGGTATGTGAACCTGTTCGGCGTCGCGGACCACTCGGCGTTCGGGTACGCCGGTGCGGTCTGCGCCGTCACCGCCGCGGTCGCCGCCGGGTACGAGCACCTGACCGGGCTGACCGGCCCGCGCTTCGCTGCGCTGATCGTGGCCCAGCCGGTGCTGCCGCTGCTCGCGGCGCCGTTCCACCCGGACGCGGCCGGCTGGGCGTACGCGCTCATCGGCGTCGCCGTCCTCGACCTCGCCGTGATCCACCTGCGACGGTCGGCGCTGAGCGCGCTGGGCGTCACGGCGTACGGGCTCGGCGGTGCCGCGGTCGTCGGCGCGGTCCTGTCGGCGCTGGGTGCGCTGGCCGCCGCCGAAACCACAGTGGACGCCGCGCTCGCCGCCCTCGCGCTGGTCGCCGGCGCCGGGCTGGCGGTGGCGGCGGCGGTCCTGGCCCGGGTCCGGCCGGCTCAGGCGATCACCGGCGGCCTGTTCGTGGTCGCCCTGGCGCTCGCCGCCGGCCGGTTCGCGGCGGTCGCCGGCGGCAGCTTCCTCGCCCCGGTGCTGATCGCCGCGGTCGTCGCGACGGTGGCGGTCCTGGTCACGGCGGTCAACCGGGTGCTGCCGGAGCCGGTGCGCCGGGGGCCGTGGGCCGGCGCGCTGGTGGTCGCGGCCGCGTCGGCGGTCGTCGTCGCCGGGGTGACGGTCGCGGGCGGCTACGACTGGCGCGTGCTCGCCGTGATCGCGTTGGTCGCCGCGGCCCTGGTGGTGCTGGTCCCGCGGGTCCTGCAGCCGCAGGTGCTGCTCGGCGGCGCGGCGCTGGCGGCCTTCGCGGCACCGACCGCGCTCGGCCTGGCCTGGTGGGCCGCGCCCGTACTCGACCTGATCGTCGTCGCGGCGGCGCTGGTCCTGGCGCTGCGCGGCGGCGGCCACCTCCGGGCGGTTGCCGGCGGCATACCGCCGGTCTGGCCCGCCACGGTCGCGGCCGGTTTCACGGTCCATGCGGTGGTGGTCGCCCTCGGGAGCCCGGGCGTCGCCTGCGCGACCCTGGTCGCGGTCGCCGCCCTCGGCGCCGGCACCGCGGCCGCCGCGCGGCGGGCGCCGGGCCCGCTCGGGGGAGTGGCGCTCACCGCCGGGCTGCTCGCCCTGCCGGCGGCGGCCTGGACCGGCGCGGCGGCGCTGTCCCTGCCGGCCACGGCGCAGAGCCGGGCGGCCCTCGCCGTCGTGGCGCTGCTGACCGGTGCGGCGCAGCTGATCGGCCGGGGCTACCGGGCGTACGCGCTGGCGGCGGTCCTGATCGGTGTCGTGTCGGCGCCCGCGTGGGCGCTGGCCTCGGGCGACTCGCCGGCGATCTACGCGGCGTGCGGGCTGCTGCTCGTCGCGCTGAGCTTCGTGGTGACGATCTGGGCCGGCCTCGCCGCGCTGCCGCTCGGCCTCGTGCTGTTCGGGACGACCGCGCCGAGCCTGTTCGCCGTGCTCGTGCGCCCGTACGGGTGGCTGGACCGGGTGTGGACCGGCGTGCCGGGCGGCACCGGCGTCGGCGCGGTGGCGGTCGCCGACGTGGCCGCGCTCGCGGTGTTCGCCGTGGCGGTCGCCGTCGCGGTGCGCTCGGCGCGGGGCGTGCGGGCGGCGGTGTGGGCCGTCGCGCCGGTCGTCGCCGTGCTGG
>NZ_JBEZXZ010000421.1:0-1926 GCF_040638275.1 Actinoplanes sp. NPDC026623
CCTGCTCGACAATCACGTGCGCGTTCGTGCCGGAAACACCGAACGACGAGACCCCCGCCCGGCGCGGCCGGTCCACCGCCGGCCAGTCACGGGCCTCCGCGAGCAGCGAGACCTCGCCGGCCGACCAGTCCACGTGCGGGGTCGGCGCGTCCACGTGCAGCGAGGCCGGCAGCACGCCGTGCCGCATCGCCATCACCATCTTGATCACGCCGACCACGCCGGCCGCGGTCTGGGTGTGGCCGATGTTCGACTTGATCGAGCCGAGCCACAGCGGCTCGCCGCCGGCCCGGTCCTGCCCGTACGTCGCCAGCAGGGCCTGCGCCTCGATCGGGTCGCCCAGCGTGGTGCCGGTGCCGTGCGCCTCGACCGCGTCCACCTCGGACGGCGCCAGGCCCGCGTTGGCAAGTGCCTGCCGGATCACCCGGCGCTGCGAGGGTCCGTTCGGCGCGGACAGGCCGTTGGAGGCGCCGTCCTGGTTGACCGCGGAGCCGCGTATGACGGCAAGGATCCGGTGGCCGTTGGCCCGGGCGTCGGAGAGGCGTTCGAGCAGCAGCAGCCCGACGCCCTCGCCCCAGCCGGTGCCGTCGGCGGCGGCCGCGAACGGCTTGCACCGGCCGTCGGCCGCCATGCCGCGCTGCCGGGAGAACTCGATGAACGCGCCCGGGCTCGCCATCACGTTCACGCCGCCGGCCAGCGCGAGGGTGCACTCGCCCTGCCGCAGCGACTGGGCGGCCAGGTGCATGGCGACCAGCGACGAGGAGCAGGCGGTGTCGATCGTCATGGCCGGGCCCTCGAGGCCGAGGACGTAGGAGACGCGGCCGGAGATGACCGCGGTCTGGCCGCCGGTGATGAAGTAGCCCTGTGCCTCGTCCGGGATGTCGTAGGCCTCCGAGCCGTACCCCTGCGAGCTGGCGCCGACGAACACGCCGGTGGCGCTGCCGCGCAGCGTGGCGGCGTCGATGCCGGCCCGCTCGAACGTCTCCCACGCGGCCTCCAGCAGCAGCCGCTGCTGCGGGTCCATCGCGAGGGCCTCGCGCGGGCTGATCCCGAAGAAGCCGGCGTCGAAGCCGCCGGCGTCGCGGACGAAGGCGCCCTCCCGGGTGTACGTGGTGCCGGCGTGCTCCGGGTCGGGGTGGTAGATCCCGGCCAGGTCCCAGCCCCGGTCGGTGGGGAACCCGCCCATCGCGTCCCGGCCCTCGGCGACCAGGTCCCACAGCTGCTCGGGCGCCTCGATGCCGCCGGGGAAGCGGCAGGCCATGCCGACGATGACGATCGGCTCGTCGTCCAGCGGGCGGGCGGTGGGCACCGGGGTCGCCTCGCCGGCCGCGGTGCCGAGCACCTCGGCGAGCAGGAAACCGGCGACGGCGGCGGCGTTCGGGTGGTCGAAGACCAGGGTCGCGGGCAGGCGTACGCCGGTGGCCGCGCTCAGCCGGTTGCGCATCTCGACCGCGGTGAGCGAGTCGAACCCGAGGTCGCGGAAGGCCCGGCCGGGCTCGATCCCGTCAACGCCGGTGTGCCCGAGGATGGCCGCGGCGTGCTCGCGCACCAGGGCGAGGACGACGCCGGCCCGGTCCGGTCCGGCGACGCCGGCGAGACGCGCGGCGAGCGCGGAGGCCCCGGCGTCGACCGGCGCCTCGATACGCGTGAGCGTCTCCCTGACCTCGGCCAGGTCCCCGATCAGCGGCCGCGACCGGCCGGCGGTGAACGCGGTGGCGAACCGGTCCCAGTCGACGTCGGCGACCGCGATCGAGGTGTCGCCGTAGTCGACGGCCCGGATCATCGCGGTGATCGCGGTGTCCGGGTCCATCGGGCGCAGGCCGCGGCGCAGCACGTACTCCTCGTCGCCGGCCTCGCCGAGCCCGCTCCCGCCGGCCCAGAGCCCCCAGGAGACGGTCGTGGCGGTGAGCCCGCGGGCGCGCCGGCCGG
>NZ_JBEZXZ010000422.1:0-1890 GCF_040638275.1 Actinoplanes sp. NPDC026623
GTACGCGTGCTCGGCGGTCCCGGGCACGCCCTGCGCGTTCCAGGCGCTGCCGAGGGCGTAGACGAGCGTGTCGTAGCCGAGTTGCCCGGTGCCGTCCGCGCCGGCGACCGCGACGGTCCGGGCCCGGACGTCGACGGCGGTGACCCGCGCGATCCTCAGCGCGACGCCGGTGCCCGCCAGGATCTTGCCGAGCGGGCGGGGGGCGAGGTCCTGGCCGGTCGCAAGCTGGTGCATGCGTACGCGCTCGACGAAGTCGGGCTCGGCGTTGACGAGGGTGATGGCGACGTCCTCGCGGCGCAGCCGCCGGGCGAGGCGACCGGCGACGACGGCGCCGGCGTATCCGGCGCCGAGGACGATGATGCGGTGCGGCATCTGCTCGCTCCTGTCTGTCTGGCTCGAGATTTCGCCACTTGAACCGGGCAGCCCCCGGTTTCCTGACAGGTTCGGGTTGTGAGGCAGCTCACCGGGCGTCAGAAGGCGTTGAACAGCGGCTCGCCGTGGTCGGTGGCGGCCCAGCGGGCGGTCGCGCGTTCGAGCTTGTCGGGGTTGACCTGGCTGCGGACCGCGGCGATGCCGCCTGCGGTGACCTCAAGGCACATGACGCCGATGACCCGGCCGTCCAGGACGGCCAGCACGGCGGGCCCGCCGTTGGCGACGCCGGCGTAGACCCCGGGCGCGCCGCCGACCAGGGTGCGCTTGGCCTTGCCGGGCCGGAACAGCCCCCAGACGAGCCGCGCGACCGCGGCGGCGCCCTGGAACGGCTTCACGCCGGCCGGGACCTTTCCGCCGCCGTCGCCGATCGCGACGGTGTCCTCGGTCAGCAGGCGCACCAGCGACCCGGTCTCGCCGCTGGTGGCGGCCGCCAGGAACTCCTCGACGATCCGCCGGGCGGCGGCCGCGGGAACCTCGGCGCGGGCCTTGCCGCCCGCGACGTGCTTGCCGGCGCGGTGGAAGATCTGCTGGCTGGCGGCCTCGGTGATGTCGAGGATCTCGGCGATCTCCCGGTGCGGGTAGTCGAACGCCGCCCGCAGCACGTAGACGGCGCGTTCGCTGGGCGTGAGCCGCTCCATGAGGGTGAGCACCGCGTAGGAGACGGACTCGCGCTGCTCGACCGTTTCGGCCGGGCCGAGCATCGGGTCGCCGGCGAGCAGCGGCTCGGGAAGCCACTGGCCGACGTAGGTCTCGCGGCGGGCCCGGGCGGAGGTGAGCTGGTTGAGGCAGAGGTTGGTGAGCGCCTTGGTGAGCCAGGCCTCGGGCACCTCGATGCGGTCGACCTCGGCGGCCTGCCAGCGCAGGAACGTCTCCTGCACGGCGTCCTCGGCCTCGCCCGCGGAGCCGAGCAGGCGGTAGGCGATGGCCTCCAGGCGCGGCCTGGAGGCCTCGAACCGATCGACGTCGTTCGCGGTCAGGGCCATCGCCCCATCCTAGATAGGCGCCGGGCCGGTCGAGTCGCGGACGATCAGACGGTGGCCGGTGGCGCGCCGGCGGGGCCGGGCCGAGCGGGGCTTGAGCGCCAGTTGCAGCGCCATCCGGCCCATGTCCGTCATCGGCAGGCGGACCGTCGTCAGGCTCGGTGCCAGGTCCGCCGCCACCGAGACGTCGTCGAAGCCGACCACCGACATCCGGTCCGGCACGCCGACGCGGCGGGCCCGCAGCGCCGACAGCACGCCCATCGCCATCGCGTCGTTGAGCGCCACGATCGCCGTCGTGTCCGGGTGGTCGGCGAGGATCTGCTCCGTCGCGGCCCGGCCGCCGTCGCGGGTGAAGTCGGTGTGCACCACCGGCAGGTCGTCCAGGGACAGGCCGTGCGCGCGCAGGGCGGCCGCGACGCCGGCCAGCCGGTCGGCGACCGTGGTCAGGCCGGGGGTGCCGGCCGCCACCGCGATCCGG
>NZ_JBEZXZ010000423.1:0-1866 GCF_040638275.1 Actinoplanes sp. NPDC026623
GCCGAGGTCGCCGAGACGCTGCGCGACGCGGCCCGCCGCGACTGCCGGATCCTCGCGGTGGGCGAGGCCGTGCTCACCGTCGCGGCGGCGGGCCTGCTCGACGGCCGCCGGGTGTCCACCTGCCCGGCGCACGCCGAGGAGTTGCGGCGCCGCTTCCCGCGCGTGCGGTCGGCCGCCGGGGTCCGCTACGTCGACGACGACCCGATCTTCACGGCGGCAGACGGGCCGGCCGGCCTGGACCTGTGTCTGCACCTGGTCCGCAAGTACCACGGCGCGGCCGCGGCCGCGGCGATCGCCCGAACCCTCTGATCCGTCCCGTATGTGGTCCCCGCTGCCCCCGTCCGCTGTTTGGGAGCGCTCCCATCTGAGAAAGGCGCATCGCATGAACCAGTCATCCGTCCCCAGAGACGCCACCCGGAGATCCCCGCTCCGGGTGGCCGCCACGCTGATCGCGGCGAGCGTCGTCGCCGCCGGCGCGGCGGTGGCGTTCGCCGCCGACGCCGA
This sequence comes from Actinoplanes sp. NPDC026623, assembly GCF_040638275.1. NCBI lineage: Bacteria > Bacillati > Actinomycetota > Actinomycetes > Micromonosporales > Micromonosporaceae > Actinoplanes > Actinoplanes sp. NPDC026623. The sequence goes on from NZ_JBEZXZ010000423.1 coordinate 505, forward strand.
CGCGGCCAGCACCCTCGGCGCCTCGGCGGCGCAGTCCGGGCGCTACTTCGGCACCGCCATCGCCGCGTACAAGCTCAGCGACAGCGTGTACACCACGGTCGCGAACCGCGAGTTCAACATGGTCACGGCCGAGAACGAGATGAAGCAGGACGCGACCGAGCCGAACCAGAACCAGTTCAACTTCACCAGCGGTGACCAGATCGCCACCTGGGCCACCTCCAACGGCAAGCGGCTGCGCGGGCACACCCTGGCCTGGTACGCCCAGCAGCCCGGCTGGATGCAGAACATGAGCGGCACCGCGCTGCGCAGCGCGATGGTCAACCACATCACCCAGGTCGCCACCCACTACAAGGGAAAGATCTACGCCTGGGACGTGGTCAACGAGGCCTTCGCCGACGGCGGCAGCGGCGCCCGCCGCGACTCCAACCTGCAGCGCACCGGCAACGACTGGATCGAGGTGGCGTTCCGCACCGCGCGGGCCGCCGATCCGGCCGCCAAGCTCTGCTACAACGACTACAACACCGACGGGCAGAACGCGAAGAGCAACGCCGTCTACGCGATGGTCCAGGACTTCAAGTCCCGGGGCGTGCCGATCGACTGCGTCGGCTTCCAGTCGCACTTCAACAGCAACAGCCCGGTGCCCAGCGACTACCAGGCGAACCTGCAGCGCTTCGCCAACCTCGGGATCGACGTGCAGATCACCGAGCTCGACATCGAGGGCTCCGGCTCGGCGCAGGCCACCAACTACAGCAACGTGGTGAAGGCCTGCCTGGCGGTCTCGCGGTGCGCCGGCATCACCGTCTGGGGGGTGCGGGACACCGACTCGTGGCGGGCCAGCGCCACCCCGCTGCTCTTCGACGGCAACGGCAACATCAAGGCGGCGTACACCTCGACGCTGGCCGCCCTCAACGGCGTACCTCCGACGGACCCGCCCACCTCGCCGCCCACGTCCGGCCCCACCACCCCGCCGCCGACCGGCGGCGCCTGCTCGGCGAGCGTCACGCTGAACCAGTGGAACGGCGGCTTCACCGCCGCCGTGCGGGTCACGGCCGGTTCCGCCGCGCTCAACGGCTGGGCGGTGACGGTGACCCTGCCGTCGGGTGCCACGGTCACCAACACCTGGAACGCGGTCGCCGGTGGCAGCAGCGGAGCGGTCCGTTTCGCCAACGCCGGCTACAACGCCGGGGTCCCCGCGGGCGGCAGCACCGAGTTCGGCTTCCAGGGCACCGGCACGGGGCCCAGCGCCACCCCGTCCTGCGCCGCGTCCTGACCGGCCGCTCCGGCGCGGGGGGCCCCCCCCCCCCCCCCCGCCGGGGGCCGCCCCACCCCGCGCGGGGGGCCCCCGGCCGGCCCGCGCCGGGG
>NZ_JBEZXZ010000424.1:0-1834 GCF_040638275.1 Actinoplanes sp. NPDC026623
TACGCCCCCCCCCCGGCCCCGCGCGGCGGGTACGGCGGCCCACCGCGCGCCCGCGCCCGCCCCCCCCCCCCCGCGGGGGGGGGGGCGCCCCCCCCCCCCCCCCCCACGGGCGGTCACTTCTCCGAGGTCAGCAGCGACTTCGGGATCAGGGTGGCGACCGGCGGGCGCTGCTTGCCGGTCGGCGTGGCCAGGGTGGTGGCCGTGCCCGGCGGCGGCAGCGGCACGGTGAACGGCTGCACCGAGTCGGTGCAGACCTTGCCCCTGGCGGGCGGCGTCCCGGTCAGCAGATAGTTGTCGATCGAGGTGGTGACGCACACGCCCGAGCCGTACGCGGTGTGGCCCCAGTTGTTGCTGGACAGCAGCCGCGAGTTCGGCAGCAGCCGGCTCGACGCGACGGCACCCTGGTAGTTCGTCGCCGGGTCCCAGAAGTTGCCGACGACCAGCACCGGCGCCGCGGTCCGCTTGGTGAACGGCCCGCGGTAGGCGTCCTCGTCCCGCACGGTCCAGGTGTTCCGCGCGCACTGGCTGTCGATCCAGCCCCAGGCCCGGCCGAAGTAGGGCGCCCGCTGATCACGCCGGGCGGTGGCCGCCGGCCAGGTCCCGGCGTCCGCCGGATGCCCGCCGTCGGTGCAGACGACCGCGCTGGTCGCCTCGAAGCCGTTGTCGTACGGGAAGTCGTATCCCCGCTTGGTCGCCCGGGCCGCCCGGGCCCGCGCGGTCAGCGCGGCGGCCGAGCCCGAGTGCAGCGCCGCCCAGACCTCCGCGGCGATCTCCGTGACCACCGGGCCGGCGTCGACCCCGTAGAGCGCGTTGAGGATCGCGCCGACGAAGACCGCGTACGTCACGACGAAGGTGCCGCCCTCGCCGTCGGGAAGCTCGAGCGGCTTCGCACGCAGTTCACGGGCGATGGTCTCGAAGTTCTTGACCGGGTCACCCGCCGAGAAGGCGCAGAACTTCCCGCCCGCCCGGTCGCACCGCTTGAGGATCTCGATCAGCGCCCGGTAGGCGCCCTCGGAGGAGCGCAGCCGCGCGTCGAGGATCTGCCGGTTGTTGCCGACCCAGGCGGTCGGTTCGAGCACCCCGTCGACGACCAGCGCCCGGAACCGGTCCGGGAACAGGTTGGCGTAGTACTGGCCCAGCGCGGTGCCGTAGCTGAAGCCCAGGTAGTTCAGCTTCCGGTCGCCGACGGCGCGGCGCATGACGTCCATGTCCCGGGCCACCTCGGCGGTGGACATCGAGCCGGACAGCGGCCGGCCGGTGGTGGAGCAGGCCTTGCCGAGCAGCTTCGACCCGGTCACGTACCGCCTCTGCTCGGTCCTGGTGACCGGGAACGGCACGTTGAGCAGGTCGAACACCGCGGTCTGGTCCTTGACCGACCTGAAGCAGCGTACGTTCGCGCTGGCGCCGATGCCGCGGGGATCGACGCCCACGATGTCGAAGCGCCGCAGCAGCGAGTCGCTGAGGAAGTACGGCGCGTACAGCGCGAACTCGGTCGCCGAGCCGCCCGGCCCGCCGGGGTTGAGGAACAGGCTGCCGATCTTGTGCTTCTGGTCCTTCGCCTTGATCCGCAGGACGGCGATCTCGGTCTTGGCGCCCTTCGGCTTGTCGTAGTCGAGCGGCAGCCGGGTGGTTGCGCACTCGGCGATCTCGTAGCACTTGTACCAGCCGAGCTTCGGCGTGGGTACCGCGTCGACCCGCTTGCGCTCCGTTCCGCTGGTGCCGGCGGAGGAGGGCGGGGCCCGCCGGCTCGGCCATCCGGGCCGGCAGCGACATCGAGGAGACCATCGTACGGTCGAGCCCGAGCGCCACCTGCGTAGCGGCGAACCGCCGGGCC
>NZ_JBEZXZ010000425.1:0-1726 GCF_040638275.1 Actinoplanes sp. NPDC026623
ACCAGCCCATCGAACAGGCGCACGCGCTGCTCGTCCAGGGCGGCGCCGAGCGGCGCCGGCGCCGTTACGCGGCGGCCCGGGCGGCGATCGGCGCCGCCCTGGCGATCTTCCTGGCCGCCGACGCCAAGCCGTGGACCGAGCAGACGGAGCGCGCGCAGACCCGCACCGAGGGGACCTCGGCGCAGCCGGCCGACTCCGGGCTCACCTCCACCGAGGTGCGCATCGCCGTCCTGGTCCGTGACGGCGCCAGCAACCGGGAGATCGCCAGCCAGCTGTATCTGAGCGTCAAGACGGTCGAGGCGACGCTCACCCGGGTCTACCGCAAGCTCGGCGTACGTTCACGCACCCAGCTCTCGTCCAGGCTGCCGGCCCTTGACCCGGCGACGACAAGGGTTTTCCCTGATTCGGTGACAGTTGTCGATGCATAGCGTCACAGCAAAGCCAGCCCGGTGCCCCCCGACCCCGGGACACCGAGCCCAGGCCTCGCCCTGACCGGGTCGAGTAAAGGAGTACTAGCGTGGGACGTAAGAAGCTCATCACAGCCTCGGTGGCCCTGGCCACCGGGGCGGCGCTGGCGCTGGCGGCCTCGCCCGCCTCGGCCGGCCCGCAACAGGCACCGAGCCCCGCACCCGCACCCGCGGCCCTTGCCGCCTCCTCCGCCGACCAGCTAGTCGACAGTGCCGCCGCCGAGAATGTGCTGCATCGTTCCGACGGCGACTCCCTCAAGCGCACCGGTGTCGTGCAGGGCACCCGTGGCCTGCAGTACGTGACGTACGCGCGGTCCTTCGAGGGCCTGCCCGTCGTCGGTGGCGACGTGGTCGTCACGACGGACGCCGCCGGCGCCGTCAAGGGCACCGCGGTGGCGCAGACCGCGGAGATCAACGTCGGCACCACGGCGAAGATCACCGGGGCGCAGGCGGCCGCCACGGCCAAGGCGCAACTGGCCAAGGTGGACAGCGCGTCGGCGGCGGTCCTCAAGGTCCTCGCCTGGGGCACTCCGAAGCTCGCCTACGAGGTGGCCGTCGAGGGCCGCACGGCCCAGAACAAGCCGAGCAACCTGCACATCTTCGTCGACGCCGCCACCGGCGCCGTGCTCGACCAGGTCGACGACGTGCGCGAGGGCACCGGCAACGGCTACTACTACGGCAACGTCACCATCAACACGTCGGGCTCCGGCTCCTCCTTCTCCATGACCGACACGACCCGGCCGGGTCTCAAGTGCGGCGGGCAGAACGGCTCGGCCTACACCGGCACCGACGACGCGTGGGGCAACGGTTCGGGCACGAACCTGGAGACCGCCTGCGTCGACGCGCTGTGGGGCGCGCAGCGCGAGGCCGACATGTTCTCGGCCTGGTTCAACCGCAACGGCATCCTGGGCAACGGCAACACCCCGCCGATCCGGGTCGGGCTCGCCGACGTCAACGCCTACTGGAACGGCTCCTACGTCAACTTCGGCCACAACCAGGCGAACACCCGCCAGGCCACCCCGATCGACGTCGTCGGACACGAACTCGGTCACGCCGTCTTCCAGAGCACCCCGGGCGGTGCCGGCAGCGGCAACGAGAACGGCGGCATCAACGAGTCCACCGGTGACATCTTCGGTGCCCTCACCGAGGCGTACGCGAACAGCGCGCTCGACCCGCCGGACTACACGGTCGGCGAGGAGGTCGACCTGGTCGGCGACGGCCCGATCCGCTACATGTACAACCCGTCGCTCGCCGGCGAC
>NZ_JBEZXZ010000426.1:0-1699 GCF_040638275.1 Actinoplanes sp. NPDC026623
GGGTTTTTTTTTGTAGTCCTCTGGGCCGACCCCCCAGTGCGGGCTGCGCTTGGTGTGGTGGGGGTTGTGGGTGTGGTCGTTGTTCACGGGGGGGGGGGGGTGCTTGCATTTCTTGTTCTGGTGGTCGCGGTGGGGGGGGGGGCCGCCGGCGCCCAGCCCGGGGGGGTCCCCGCCCCCGCGCCCGCCGGCGGCGGGCGACGCGAACGCCACGGCGGTTCCGGCGATCACCACCGCCGTCACCAGCGAGGCCGAGACGCGGGACAGGAAGGTCTGCTGCTTCATGATCATGAAGGTGGCCTGCGTTTCACTGAGGCGGTGGGCGACCGCAGTGGAGTGACAACGATGTCAGTGCGGCGAGCATAAGATCGGCATCGTAGGTCGTCAATGATTTGCAGCCCTCCGCGCATATATTGACTAAGTTAACTGTTTGTGACAACGATGTCAGCAAGGTGTTTCGCTGTCGACCCGGAGGTAGCCCCGTGGCATTCCGACTCTCCCGGCTGGCAGCCGCCGCGCTGCTGACCGCCGGCACCCTGGTCACGGGCGGCGCCGCCGACGCCGCAGTGGCGCCGGCCGACCTGGTCCGGCCGTTCGTCGGCACCCAGAACTTCGGCAACACCTTCCCGGGCGCGAGCGCACCCTTCGGAATGGTCCAGGTCAGCCCGGACACCGGCGGGCAGGGCGGCTACGACTACCAGCAGACCAGCATCTACGGCTTCAGCCAGACCCATCTGTCCGGTGTGGGCTGTGGCGTCGCCGGCGAGCTGCCGATCATGCCGACGACCGGCGCCGTCAGCAGCGTCGACCCGGAGGTCTACCGCTCGGCGTACGGCCACGCCGACGAGCAGGCGTCGCCCGGCTACTACCGGGTCGGCCTGTCGAAGTACGGCGTGAACGCCGAACTGACCGCCACCGCGCGCACCGGCTGGCAGCGTTACACCTTCCCCGCGACCGGCGCCGCCAACGTGCTGTTCAACACCGGCAAGGCCAACCAGACGGTCTTCGACTCCGAGATCCACGTCGTCGGCGACCGCACCGTCGAGGGCCGGGTGCACGCCGGCAACTTCTGCGCCGGCAAGGACGACCACACCGTCTACTTCTCGGCCAGCTTCGACCGGCCCTTCGCCGCCTACGGCACCTGGCGCGGCTCCACCCGCGGCCCGGGCAACCGGGACGCCTCGGGCACCGGCGGGAACGGGGCCTGGGTGACCTTCGATGCGAGCGCCGACCGGGACGTCGTGGTCAAGGTGGGGCTGTCGTACACCGGCGCGGACGGGGCGCGGAAGAACCTCGCGTCCGAGACCGGCGGCTCCTACGACTTCGACGCCACCCGGGCCGCCCTGCGCACCGCCTGGGCCCAGCAACTCGACGCCGTGCGCGTCGACGGCGGCACCGAGGAACGGCAGAGCGCGTTCTACACCGCGCTCTACCACTCGCTGTTGCATCCCAACGTCGCCGGCGACATCGACGGCCGGTACATCGGCTTCGACGACGCGGTGCACACCGCGAGCGGCTACACGCCGTACCAGAATTTCTCGCTCTGGGACACCTACCGGCCGCAGAACCAGTTGCTCGAACTGCTGACGCCGCAGGTCGCCCGGGACGTGGCGCTGTCGGTGGTCGCGATCGGGCGCGACGGCGGCTGGCTGCCGCGCTGGGCCCTGGCCAACAGCGAAACCAACATCATGACCGGTGACCC
>NZ_JBEZXZ010000427.1:0-1654 GCF_040638275.1 Actinoplanes sp. NPDC026623
CGCGCCGGACTATGCGGAAGGCGGTGCCTGCTCGCACAGGCCGGGAGCCGCGAAGTCGGCGATGCTGCGGTAGCTGCCGCCCGGGTAGTCGGTCCACACCGCGATGTAGTCGAGGCGGGCGCCCGCGCTGTCGCCGGGGATCCGCTGGACGGCGTGCGTTGTGCCACCGGCCGGCGGCGCCGGAAGGGAACCGAGGCGGGAGGCCGGCGGGGTCGACTCCACCACGATGAGCAGCGCGGAGGTATCCGACTGGTTGGTGATCGCCCAGTCGACGACCCACTCGCCGGTGGCGGTGTCGCAGGTGCCGTCGACGGACGTGCCGAACGTTCTGGGCGTCGCGGCCAGGGCCGGAGTGGCGGGCAGGGCCATCACTGCGCCGAGAGCGGCGGCGGCGATGATGCGGGATCTCATGTGTTCCCTTCGAGGGAGTGCCAGGGGTGCCGAGTGCCGCCGTCCTTGAACGAGGGGCTTTCACAATTTATGCGGCCGATATGGCGAAAATGCGACAAGGCGGTAAACGTCGTGTTGTCCCGCCGGAGGAGGCTGTCAGAAGCGCACGAGGCAGAACGGATGTCCCGCCGGGTCGGCGTAGACCCGGAACCGTTCCCCGCCTCCCGGCAGCCGTCGTGCCCCGAGCCCGGTTACCAGCGTCTCGGCCTCGTCGAGGTCGGCGACCCGGATGTCGAGATGCATCTGCTGTCGCTGATCGCCGTCCGGCCATTGTGGTGCCCGGAAGTCGGCCACGCGTTGAAACGCCAGTCCTGGGCGGTTGGGGGCGTCACCGATGACGACCCAGTCCTCCTCGTCCTGGACTCGCCGCATCCCGAGCACCGCTTCGTAGAAGCGCGCCAGCGATGACGGGTCAGGGCAGTCGATCACTAGGCCGTGCGACACTGCCCGGCATGCCGAAACACCCGGGCCGCACGCCGGACGACGTCGCCGAGTCGAGCGCGACGGACCAGATCGAGCAGGATGTCATCGCCGATGGGCGACGGCTCACGACGGACGAGCGGCGCGCCGCCGAGGGCTGGGCGCGCCGGATGCGCGGGCTGTTCCTGCTCGGGCTGGCCGGGTTTCTCGGCACGTGGGCCACGGCCGCCACCGGCGGTAGGGGGCTGCTGTTCATCGGCTGCGGCTCGGCGGCGCTCAATCTGCTTTCCTGGTACGCGATCCGGCGCGGCCAGGCAGTCGAGCCGAACCGGTTTCCGGTGCGGTGGCGCGGCAGGGGCGGCGACGTGAAGGGCACGACGGCGGCGCTGCTCTTCGTCGTCATGTGCGCCCTCTGCGCTTCGCTCGGAAGGTCACTGCTGTAGATCCGGCGGGCCCGGCCCGAATCCGCTACTCGGAGTCGGCGGGCCGCAGGGTGGGCAGGGTGGCGAGGCGGTGGGTGCCGGCGCCGGCGGCCACGAACATGGTCGCGAGCAGGAGCCAGCCGGGAGCGCCGTGCGCGATGGCGGTGCCGGTGACGACCGCCGGGGCGAGCATGGTGCCGGCGGCGAAGCCGGTCTGGCTGATCCCCTGGTAGGCGCCCGGGTTGCGGGCGTCGGCGAGTTCGAAGGCGAGGGACCACGCCCCGGCCTCGGAGAGGACCTCGGCGGCGCTCGCCGCGAGCAGCGCGAGGACCAGCACCCCGGCGGCGGCCGCCGCCGGCAGG
>NZ_JBEZXZ010000428.1:0-1647 GCF_040638275.1 Actinoplanes sp. NPDC026623
TTGGTTTTTCCCCCCGCTTGTCCAGCCGTTGTCGGCCGGGCATGCAGAGAAGATTCCGGTCTGCGCGGTGCACCCCCTGGTCCCGAACAGGTGCCGCCCGGTTGCGGACGGTCCGAACGGCGTGACTTGAGGATTTCGCCGCCGGAAAATCCCGCCATCCGGGCGGCAACGGACACAGAACAGGACACCTGGTCAGGGCCACGACAGGGGTAATCGCGACGCGCCACGAACCGCCGCCCGGCATGCCGTGGTGGTGGGGCGATAGGTTGTGTCTGGCGTAGCTCGGATGAGGAGGGGACGCGATGACGGGGGAGCGGACCCGCGCGACTGGACGCCCGACGCTGGATCAGGTCGCGGTCCGGGCCGGAGTCGGGCGCGGGACGGTTTCGCGCGTCGTCAACGGGTCGGAACAGGTGAGCCCCGCCGCCCGCGCCGCGGTCAAGGACGCGATCGCCGAGCTGGGCTACGTGCCGAACCGGGCCGCCCGCACGCTCGTGACGCAGCGGACCGACTCGATCGCCCTGGTCATCTTCGAGTCGGGCGAGCGGTTCTTCGCCGAGCCGTTCTTCGGGCGGATCGTGCAGTCGATCTCGTCGGGCCTGGTCGACAGGGGCCTGCAGATGGTCCTGATGATCTCGCAGTCGCCGCAGGAGCGGGAGCGGCTGGAGGGCTATCTGACCCGCCAGCACGTCGACGGCGCGCTCCTGCTGTCCCTGCACGGCACCGACACGCTGCTGTCGACGCTCGAGCAGCGCGGCGTCGCGACCGTGCGGGCCGGCCGCCCGACGCAGGCCGAGCCGGGCTGTTTCGTGGACGCCGACAATCGTGGCGGCGCGCGTGAGGCGGTCGAATACCTGCGGCGGCTGGGGCGGCGGCGCATCGCGACCATCACCGGCCCGCTCGACATGGCGGCCGGCATCGCGCGCCTCGACGGCTACCGGGACGTGGTGGGGGAGGGCATCGTCGCGCACGGTGACTTCAGCGAGGAGAGCGGCGCCGCGGCCATGCAGTGGCTGCTCGACCGGCATCCCGACGTCGACGCCGTCTTCGCGGCCGCCGACATGATGGCCGCCGGCGCGCTGCGGGTGATGCGGGAGCGCGGGCTGGCCGCGCCGCGCGACATCGCGGTCATCGGCTTCGACGACTCGGTCATCGCCCGGCACACCGACCCGCCGCTGAGCAGCGTCTACCAGCCGATCGAGGAGATGGGCCAGGAGATGGTGCGGCTGCTCCTCGCCAAGATCGACGGCGAGGCCGGCGGCGAGGGCGGGCTGGTGCTGAGCACCCGGCTGGTGCTGCGCGGCTCAGCCTGAGCCACCCGCGAGCAAAGCAGGGCGGCCCGGGCGCCGCTGCGCGGCTCAGCCTGAGCCGTGTTCGGCCGCGCGGGCGAGGTCGGCCAGCCGCGCCTGCAGCAGGCCGGCCCGGGCGCCGTCGATGCTGCCCTCCTCGACGCGTTCGAGCACCTTGCGCTGCAACTCCTCCACCCGCTGCCGCACGTCCGCGTCCTTGGCCCGCCCCAGCGGCCCGAGCAGGTTGATCAGGTCCTGGGCGACGTCGGGGCGGATCTGGCCCAGCTCGCGGCCGGCCACGACGGCCGTGCGGACCCGGCCGACCGCGGCGTTCACGCTCAGCGGCGGGGCGGTCGGC
>NZ_JBEZXZ010000429.1:0-1613 GCF_040638275.1 Actinoplanes sp. NPDC026623
AGCGCGAGCAGGACGGCGTTCGGGGCGGTGGCCGCGTGGACCAGCATGACCGGGCTGCCGTGGCCGTACCTGCTGTGCTGCCGCACGGCCGCGTCCACGATCGCCGCCAGCCGCTCGGCGGCGTCGCTGCCCGGCGCGCCGGGCACCGCGCCGGCGACCTCGGGCCACCGGCGCAGGTCGGCGAGCTGCGCCAGCCGGGCGCGGATTCCGAACCGCTGATCGGGTACGCGCGGCACGCCGTCCAGCGCGGTCCGGGGATCCGTGCGCGGGTACGGCCCGGCGCCGGGCGGGGCCAGGGGTTGCCAGCGCGCCGCCCAGTAGGCCAGCCCCTGGCCGAGCTCACCGACCCGCGGGCCGGTCTCGGCGTCGAGCAGGGCACGGACCGCGTGCCCGGTACGGATCACTCCGTGCGTGGCACCGGCCGCGATGCCGGGCAGCAGCCGGGGCCACCAGCGGGCCAGCACCACCCGCCAGGGATCGGCGGCCAGCTCGCGGCCGAAGTAACTCAGCCAGTCACCGGTCCGGACTGGATCGCCGAGCGGGTCGCGCCACTCGGGGGCCGAGATCGGCGAGATTCCGCGCGGCCGTTCCTCGAGCCGGTCCCAGTAGTCGTCCACCCACCGGTGCACGCCCCGCGCGTAGCCATGACGCACCATCGCCTCCGCCGCCATCGGCGCATGGTTCGAAAGCCAGCCGTCACGCTCCGGCCCGGTCTTCTGGACGCGTTCGTAAACCTCGTCGAGCTCTGAATCCGCCATGCTCACCAGCCTGCAACCTGAACCGAGGATGAGGTCAACCGAGCACACATCGGAGCCGGTCAGCTGAAATCGCGGCCATCGCCCTGGCGGACCTCGACAACGACATCGGCTTGGAACACCCGAGCCGGCCTGATCACGGCGACCGGTCGCGAAGGTGCGGGTCAGGGCGATAACGCCCAACCGTGGCGCCGGCCCGCGCTCCCGCGGCAGACGTGAGCGCGTATGTCGCATCGGCAAATCTCGGCCCCGAATAGTCCGCATTCCGGTGGCGCACGATTGCGGCGGACCGGCCCCCTTCCCATAACATCCACCGTGTAGCGGCAGATACTGCCCGCCGGGCAGCGATGCATTTCACCCACCGCGTGGGCGTGTCGAATATCGGCATGGCGGGCAACAATTTTATTTGGCTCTGGGCTTGCGTTCGCACGGCGACGGTAACGGACCCGGAAATATTCGCAATGGCCGAGTGTCACCGCGCCCACCGCCTCGCAGCGGCCACCCGAATTCAGGAAAAACCCACCGGGACCCGACCGCAGTAGAAGTAGCGCCGTAGGCCCCGCCCGAGAACCGGACGGCGATGCTATGGCGCACCCCGGCCACGACCACCGAGGCGCTGCCACCGGTCGTGACACGGGCCGCATCGGCACCGCCGGTGCCGGTGCCGGTGCCGGTGCCGGTGCCGGTGCCGGTGATGCTGTCCATTGCCGCCGAAGTGATGTCCGAGGTGGCAGCGCCTGCCATGAGGGGTGCCCTGCCTGCGGTGACAGGCAGACCGGCGACCGAGATGCTCGTGGGTGCCGGATTGGTGCCGGCGCCCGGGCCGATGCCAGGGCCGGGGCCGCCGCTCGCTGCGGC
>NZ_JBEZXZ010000430.1:0-1594 GCF_040638275.1 Actinoplanes sp. NPDC026623
ACCGGCGAACCCGTGCTCCGCGCTGTAGACGCCGTTCAAACGCCTGCGCATCACCTTGATCGGCGGGACGAGCCCGTCGTCGTCCGGTTCCTCCGACACCAGAGGATGCCCGGCTGCGGGATCTCGGAGCCGACCGCGAAGAAGTCGTGCCACTTCCAGCCCGTACCGGCGAAGCTCGAGCCGGTCGACCGGGCCACGTAGACGTCGGCGGCCGAGCCGCGGGTGAAGGTGACGATGTCGTCGCGCCCGTCGCCGGTGAAGTCGCCGGTGCCCGGGATCTCCGAGCCGGCGGCGAAGTAGTCGTGCCACTTCCAGCCGGTGCCGACAAAGCTGGAACCCGTCGACCGGGCCACATAGACGTCCGCCGACGCGCCCCGGGTGAACGTCACGATGTCGTCCTTGCCGTCGTGGTCGAAGTCGCCGACCGACGGCAGTTCCGTGCCGGCCGCGAAGTAGTCGTGCCACTTCCAGCCGGTGCCGACGAAGCTGGAACCCGTCGACCGGGCCACATAGACGTCCGCCGACGCGCCCCTGGTGAACGTCACGATGTCGTCCTTGCCGTCACCGTTGAAGTCACCCACCGCCGGGACCTCCGAGCCCGCGGCGAAGTAGTCGTGCCACTTCCACCCCGTACCCACGAAGGAGTGACCCGTCGACAACGCCACGTAGACGTCCGCGGCCGCGCCCCGGGTGAACGTCACGATGTCGTCCCTGCCGTCACCGTTGAAGTCACCCACCGCCGGGATCTCCGAACCCACCGCGAAAAAGTCATGCCATTTCACGCCGGTGCCGACGAAGGAGTGGCCTGTCGACAATGCGACATAGACATCGGCGGCCGCGCCCCGGGTGAATGTCGCGATGTCGTCCTTTCCGTCGCCATTGAAATCTCCCACCAATGGCGTCTCGGTGCCGGCCGCGAAATAGTCGTGCCATTTCCAGCCCGTACCCTGGAAGGACGAGCCATTCGACAACGCGACGTAGACATCGGCGGCCGCGCCCCGGGTGAAGGTGACTATGTCGTCGCGACCGTCACCGTTGAAATCCCCTGCCACGCCGCTGAATCCGCCGCCTGGCGGCGGCGCGGCGGCCGCCGGAAGACCCTGCAGTTGCGCCGCCACGGTGACTGCCGCGATTGCCGATAGCGCCAGAAGGCGCCGGTTCCCGAGCATCTTTCTCCCCGTTCTCGTGATGGACGTTCCGAGTGGAAGCCGTCCATAAACTAGCTCCGAGTGGGGCCAATAAGATTATTCAGTCCGCTAGCCGTCTAGAACCGGAAAAAGCCGCATAACGCCAAGATCCGGGGGTACGCTTCCCGCCTCGCGACGCCGGGACATGCGAAAGGGGCGGGGAACCTCCCCCGCCCCTTTTCCCAGGTCCGGCGCCTACGGCTGGTTGCCGCCGACCGCGCGCCCGAGCCAGCGCCGCGAGCGGTCGCTGTCGCAGGCGCCCTGCACCACAGCCGCGGCGGCGAGGCCAGCGGAGGTCAGGCACCGGCCGCTGGACTCGTTGCGCATGAGGAACGTGTCGCCCGCGCCGTCGAGCAGGCGCCACCGGCGCGGCGGCGCCTCGTCGCAGCGGTACTGCACGACCCGGG
>NZ_JBEZXZ010000431.1:0-1573 GCF_040638275.1 Actinoplanes sp. NPDC026623
AGGCAGCCGCGCGCCACGTCGACGGCGGCGCTGGCGGCGTCCCGCACGGCGATCGTGACGCCGCGGAGGTCGGGCTGGACCAGTGCCTTCCAGGCGTTGGCGCGCAGACCCTCGATGCCGGCGCGGTGGGAGTCCGGGCCACTCGCCAGCAGCCGGCCGGCGTCGGAGAGCATCTCGTTGAGCATCTGCCACTGCGGGTGCCGCGGGCCGCCGGCCAGCTCGCGGGCCTCCTCCAGCAGCGTGCGCGCCTCCCGCAGGTCCGCCGCGTCGTTCGTCAGCTCGCTGCGCCGGAACAGCCCGGCGGCCAGGCCGACGAGGTGGAAGACCCGCTGGGAGTGGCCCGGCCCGGCGAGGTCCAGGGCGCGGCGCAGGTGGCCGATCCCGGCGGCGACCCGGGCGGGATCCCGTTCCCGGCCGATGTCCAGCGCGGCCTGGCCGGCGACGGCGTGCCGAAGCGGGTCCCCGTCCGGGCTGACCGGCGCGACGCCGGCGGGCACATCGTCGCCCGACATCATCGCGGCGAGCGGGCGGAGCGTGTCCGCCGCCTGCCCGGCCACGTCGCGCAGCGAGTCGTCCGGGCAGCTCGCCTGGAAGGCGGACAGCATCTCGAGCAGGTCCGGCAGGACGTTCTCGCCGCGCTCGTGCGCGGCCATCAGGCCGGCTCCCCGGGCCAGCATCCGGCCCGTCGGACCGTGGCGATCCGCCTCCGGAAGGCCGGCGAGGAACCTGTCGACGTCGGCCGGCAGCCCGGCGATCGCGGCGGAGTCGCCCTCCTGGCCGGCGCGGGCCACCCGCATTCCCCACCGCGCCGACTCGAGGAGCGGCCGCAGCACCGGGTCGTCGCCGCTGTCGCGGCCTATCTCGTCCAGCCGGGCGAGGGCCGCGCCCACGTCGGCCGCGTCGTCGTCGAGCACCTCCTGCACGATGGCCGTCACCTCGGCCGCGCCGCGGGTCCGTGCCCACTGCGTACCGGTCGGCGGATCGGTCTGCGCCACCCGCAGCAGGTCCCGCACGGCGCGGGCCAGCGACGGGCGTACCGGCTGTCCGGATCGGACGATCGCCTCGACGAGGGCGGCGGCCAGCACCGGGAGCCCCGGCGTGTCCCGGGCGAGCCGGTGGAAGTCGGCGACCGCCACGTCGAGGTCGCCGCGGCCGGCGGCGGCGGACACGATGCCCGCGTACAGCCGGACGACGTCGCGCTCCTGCATCAGATCCTCCTCAGCTGTCGCCCCTCTCTGACGGACAGCACCCGGTCCGTCAGAGGGGGGCGTCCCGATTCGTCGTCGTCAGGTGCGTGAAACGTGAGTGCGGAAGTCGGAGTGGTGTTCCTGGCCCCGGCCCTGGTGGCGGGCGGCCTGGTGCTCGGCGGGGGCTATCTGGCTGCCCGGGGCGTCGGCGCGCTGGCGGGCGCGGCCGGCGACCGGCTCGCCGAGCGCCAGCAACGCGCCTGGACGGCACACGACCGAATAGACCGGGCGGTTGCCGAGCACGACCTGCTGCGCGGCCGGATCGAACGGGAGCGGGCGCGCTTCGGCGACCGGATCACCCCCCTGGCCGCGCTGGACGGCCGGCC
>NZ_JBEZXZ010000432.1:0-1562 GCF_040638275.1 Actinoplanes sp. NPDC026623
CGCCGGCGCGCGGTGCGCGGGCGGCGCCGTCGCCGTGGCGGACACGACCCGCGACGCCGGCGGCCGGATCCGGATCGGCCGCGCCGACGAGGAACTGGCCGCCGCCCTTACCGCGGGATTCCCCTCCGGTCCGGGCTTCGTCGCCGGGGACACGGCCGACATCGCGGCGCTGGCCGAGCATGTCCGCGGGGTCGCGGCGGGCCTCGACGACGTCGTCTATCTGCACGGCGACCTCGGCATCAGCGCCGGCATCATCACCGGCGGCCGGCTCGTCACCGGCCATCGCGGGCACAGCGGCAAGGTCGGCCACATGGTCGTCAACCCGGCCGGCGTGGTCTGCGGCTGCGGCTCGCGCGGCTGCTGGGAGACCGAGATCGGGGCGGCCGCCCTGCTGCGGCACGCCGGGCGCGACCCCGCGGAGCCGGGCGCGGTCCTGGAGGTGCTGCGCGCCGCCGCGTGCGGCGAGGACACGGCCCGCGCCGCCGTCCATCGGGTCGCCGACTGGCTGGGCTTCGGCGTGGCCACCCTGGTCAACGTGGTCAACCCCGGCCTGGTGGTCTTCGGCGGCTCGCTGCGCGAGGTCTACGCCGCCGGCGCCGGTGTGGTGCGCCGCCGCCTGGACGGGATCGCGCTGCCCGCCTCCCGCGAGCGGGTGCGGCTGCGGGCCGCGGCGCTCGGCCGCGACGCCGTCCTGATCGGCGCGGGTGAGCTGGCCTTCGACCAGTTGCTCACCGACCCGCTGAACGCCGGAGTTGCGGGGTAGGAGGAGACTGGACCCGGATCTATCGACGGAGGCGTCCCATGGCTGGATCGACGGCGAGCACGGCGACCGACCGCTGGTCGGCCCAGCTGATGTGGCTGCTGCCGCCGCTGTTCGAGCTTCCGGTCGCGGTCGCGCTCTGCTCCGGCGTTCCCGAGGTGGCCATCCAGGCGGCCTTCGGCTCGCCCGCCACCCAGGTGGTGCTGCTGCTCGCCCTCGCCGCCGCGGTCGGCGGCTTCGCGGCCGTCGTCCGCGGCACGGCCGGCGTGGCGCAGGCGGCGATCGGGGGACTGCTCTCGGTGGCCGCCGGAGCGGTAGCCGCGGTCGGCGCGGGCTTCCTCGCGGGCGGCACGTTCCGGATGCCGGGCCTGCTGCTGGCGCACTCCGCGTTCTCCATCGCGATGCTGGCCCGCGCCGCGCTGCGCCGCCCGGCCGAGGCCTGAGGCGCCAGCCTCAGTATCGGCGCCGCGCCGTCAGGCCGGGCAGCAGGGAGAGGCCCGCGATGACGGCGCCCGCGACCATCGCCAGGTAGCCGAGGACCAGGACCTCGGCGCCGCCGCCGAACGCCAGCGCGCCCAGCACCATCACGAAGGTGAGCAGCGCGGGCAGCGCGGTGAGTACCCAGGCCGCCGTCTTCTGCGCCGGGCTCCAGCGCGGCGACCCGGAGACCAGCAGCAGCCCGGCGAGCGGGCAGATCACCGGCAGCACCACGGAACCCGCGGTGAGCAGGGCTATCCCCGCGTACTCGAGGTGACCGGAGGGTGCCGGCGCGGGCGGCGGCAGCGGGGCGGGGGCGGCGGGC
>NZ_JBEZXZ010000433.1:0-1553 GCF_040638275.1 Actinoplanes sp. NPDC026623
AGTATGAGAAGAAGTAGCCGTTGTGGTAGCCGGTCTGGTTTGAGGTGATGGTCCGGTCTGCCTCGGCGTGGGCGACACCGGCCACGGCGATCGAGCCCGCCGCCAGCACAGACGCGGTGACGGCACCGATCAGCAGTCGTAGGCGACCGCGTTTGCCGGGCTTCGGCTGGATGTTGATTTCGTTCATGGAATCCTCCTCGAGAGAACCGGCGGGGGACCGGGCAGCGTGGTGCGGACGAGAAGTGGATCGTCGGTGTGACCTGGGGACGGCCGCCGCACGCCCGGCGTCGCACGGTGCGGCGACACCGCCCGGACAGGCGAATCGAACCTGTGTCAGGTCGATGTCCATCGATGGCAGAAGTATTGGCACGGTGGCGATATTGTGTCAACAACTTCCGGTGATGTTCCGGAAACAATTAGGAGACCCACCCGACGCCCGAGCCATAAATATGCCTTTTATAGTCCTATGTCGACGCCTTCCCTAGCTGCGTCAGGCGTTGCAGTCGGTGAGTTGCTGTCGAAGTTGGCTGTTAGTTATCGAAACTTCCGGAGACTCCGAGTTACTCACGGGCTGCTCCGGGAAATGTGTTGCCGGGGTTGCCGTGTTGCGCGAGTCTGCGGCGGTGTCCGGTCCTCTCCCAGTGCTGTGGTTGTGCGGCCCGTCCGGCGTGGGCAAGTCCACGGTCGCCTGGGACCTGTTCGACGGCCTGCCCGGCGCCGGCCACGTCGACATCGACCAGCTGGGCATGTGCTTTCCGGAAATCCCGGCCGACCCCGGCCGGACCCTGCTGGAGGCGCGCATCCTCGGCCGCGCGGTGGCCGGCTTCCGCGCCGCCGGCGCCACCTGCCTCGTCGTCTCGGGTTACCTCGACTCCGGTCGCGGCGTACCCGCCGGGTGCCTGCCGCGGGCCGACCTCACCGTGCTGCGGTTGCGCTGCGACCGGCCGGAGCTGCGCCGGCGCCTGGAGGCACGGGCCCGCGACGAGGACCGGGAACTCGCGTTGCGCGAGGCCGAGGCGCTCGATCGCGGCACGCTGCCGTACCCGTGCGTGGACACCACCGGTCGCACCGCCGCCGAGGTGCTCGCCGCCGTCCGCGGCCGGTGGGCCTTTTCCCCGGCCGGCCGGGCGGGTCCCTGGCCGGACCCGGTGTCCGCGCCCGGTGAGATCCTCTGGATCTGCGGGCCGACCGCGGTGGGCAAGTCGGCGGTCGGGTGGGAGGTGGCGCAGCGGTCGCGGCGGGCCGGGCACATGACCGGCTTCGTGGACCTTCAGCAGATCGGCTTCCTCGGCGCCGGGCCCGGAACGGACCCGGACAATCACCGGCTCAAGGCCGCCAACCTCGCCGCGGTGTGGTCCGGCTTCCACGCGTACGGCGCACGGCGCCTGGTGGTGGTCGGGTCGGTGGAGCGGCCGAGCCAGGTGCGGCGCTACGCCGAGGCGCTGCCCGCTGCCGGGATGGCGCTGTGCCGGCTGCACGCGAGCCCCGGGCCGCTGCGCGACCGGATCCGGCGGCGGGGGCGGGGCGAGGGCCCGCCGATCGCCGGCGACGCC
>NZ_JBEZXZ010000434.1:0-1517 GCF_040638275.1 Actinoplanes sp. NPDC026623
AGCTTTCCGTTTAACGTCTGAGCTGGGATTAGTCGCTCTGTCGAGGGACTGGCAGGACGCGGCCACCTGGTCACTCTGAGGAGACGCGAATCTTCCTGGGGAGGACGAGGTGGCCGCTTTCTGTAGTTTCCCGCAGCCTGTGGATGGTGAACAGGGTGAACTTCACCGGTTCCGGGGCGAGGTCTATGACTGTTTTACCGGTCGGGCGGACGCGTTGTTCGACTTGCTCGATGGGATCTGCACGCCGGTCACGGTGGGTGGGGTCGCGCATGTGAGTCTGGCGGTGGGTGCTCGGCGTGGTCACGGCGCCGGTTATGCCGCTCTGTCCGTGGGCGGTGTCGACGCGGGCATGCTCAGAGATGTGCTGGCGGTGGCCCGGCCGGCGGGTTGGCTGCCGGATTTCGCGGTCGACGCGTCGGTCTGGGCGCGATGTGACGCGGAGTGCTCACCGGGGCGTGGGTTCTACTATCATCCGTCGCGGTCGTCGGCCGGGCAGCCGATTGTCGCGGGCTGGTGTTACTCCTGGCTGGTCGCGCTGTCCGGCGGCGCGGACTCGTGGACGGCGCCGTTGGACGCCCGCCGGGTGATCGTGGGTGAGAACCCGAATCTGGTTGCCGTTGAACAGATCCGGGCCTTGCAGCCACGTCTCGGACTGCTGAGTGTGGCCGGGTTGTTCGCGTTCGACGGTGGTTACGACCCGGTCCAGTTGTCGGTCGAGTTGGCCGGGGCTGGAGTGCAGATCGTGGTGCGGGTGCGTAACGACCGTGTGTTCTTCGGCCGGCCGGCTGCGCGGCAGCCGGGGCAACGGGGTGCGGGGCGCCGCCACGGTGCCCGGTTCGCCTGCGCGGACCGGGACACGTGGCCGGCGCCGCAGGTGAGTCTCGATGCTGACGACGAGGTCTACGGCCGGGTCGAGGTGAGTGCGTGGCATCGGCTGCACCCGCGGCAACGCACCTATCAGGAGGCTGGCACGAAGATGCGCATCGTCGAGGGCACGCTGATCCGGCTGCGGGTCTCCCGGCTGCCCGGGCGCCGCGAACGTGAACCGAAGACGTTATGGCTGTGGTGGCACGGCGACGACGAGTCTGATCTGGATTTGAATCGGGTCTGGCGGGCCTATATCCGCCGGTTCGACATCGAGCACACCTTCCGCTTCGCGAAACAGGCTCTGGGCTGGACCACCCCGAAGCTGCGAACCCCGGAGCAGGCCGACCGGTGGACCTGGCTCATCCTGGCCGCGTTGACCCAGTTACGCCTCGCCCGGCCCATGGTCGCCGATCACCGGCTGCCCTGGCAACGACCTCAACCCGTATCCGCGATGACCCCGGGCCGGGTCCGTCAGGGTTTCGGGCATCTACTACCTCAGATCGGCACCCCGGCCAACTGGCCGAAACACACCCGACCCGGCCCCGGACGCCCGAAAGGCTCCCGATCCACGCCCGCACCCCGCTACCCCGCCATCAGGAAATCCCAGGTCAAGACCCCGAAACGGCGAAATCAACGTTAAACAGAAAGCT
>NZ_JBEZXZ010000435.1:0-1508 GCF_040638275.1 Actinoplanes sp. NPDC026623
AGGTGCACGGTGACATCGCCGCCGGTCCGCGGCCCGGTGCGCCGCGGCAGCAGCGGCGCCTCGCCGCGCAGCACGGCGAGCCGGGTGCCGCCCCGGCCGTCTGCCTCGGCGACGATCCGTGCCCCGGCCCGCATCAGAGCGCCGCCCGCGGCGTCATGCCGCGGGAGCCCGGGCCGCGATCAGCGTCCGGATCCACTCGGCGACCGGCGTCGCCGCGGGGTCCCGCACGAGCGAGAGGAACACCGTTGGCAGCCCGCCCCGCCGCGCCGCCGCGTCCCGGTCCATCACCGACAGATCGGCGCCGACCAGCGGCGCGAGGTCCGTCTTGTTGATGACCAGCAGGTCCGCGGCGGTCACGCCCGGACCGCCCTTGCGCGGCACCTTGTCGCCGCCGGCCACGTCCACCACGAAGATCTGCCGGTCGATCAGGCCCTTGCTGAAGGTCGCGGTCAGGTTGTCCCCGCCGCTCTCCACCAGCACCAGGTCCAGCGGCCCGAGGGTCGCCTCCAGGTCCTCGACCGCGTCCAGGTTCGCGGAGATGTCGTCGCGGATCGCCGTGTGCGGGCAGCAGCCGGTCTCGACCGCGCGGATCCGGTCGGCCGGCAGCACGCCGTTGCGGAGCAGGAAGTCCGCGTCCTCCGTGGTGTAGATGTCGTTCGTCACGACGGCCAGCCGCAGCTGCCCGCCGAGCGCCCGGCACAGCGCCGCGACCAGCGCGGTCTTGCCGGAACCGACCGGACCGCCGATGCCGATCCGCAGCGCGCGCGGCGTCGCCGGCAGCGGCGCGTGCGGGTCGACGCCCGGGTCCGGGTGGGTGTGTGCGGCCTCCTCGGGCCCGTGCGCGTGTGAGTCAGGATGCAAAGAGACGCACCTCCCAGTTGGCGTGCAGTTCGGCACCGATGTCGAGCAGTGGTGCACCCGCGGCCGGCAGTTCGTCGACCGGGTCGTTCGCCCGGGCCGCGGCCCGCGCCGCGATCCGGTCGACGTCGGGGGCCAGGCGGGCGAGCAGCGCGTGCACCGCGTACGGGTCCAGGCCCAGCAGCCGGACCGCCGCGCCGGCCGGGCCGGTCACCGCGCCGTGCGCGGCGGCGACCGCGGCCTCGAGCGGCCCGAGCCCGGCCGCGGCGGCCAGGGCGCCCAGCGCCACCGGATGATGCGGGTCGCGGCCGATCGCGGGCATGGACCACATCGCGCGCCCGGCGCGCAGCAGGGCGCGGCCCTGTGCCCGCGAGGCCTTGCGCAGCGCGGCCGACGGCGTCCGCGCGTCCAGGCCGGCATCAAGATCAAAACATTTTTCCGTACGCGCACAGGCGCCGGCGGCGAACGCGGCGCACACCAGGCCCGAGGTGGCCAGCCGGCCGCGCAGGAATTCGCCGACGTCCTCGACGTCACGCACCCGGCCGGCCGCCACTGCCGCCTCGAGGCCGCCGGAGTGCGCGTGGCCGCCCGCGGGCAGCCGCCCGTCCGCCAGCACCAGCAGGGTCGCCAGGCTCACGCCGGCCCGGCCC
>NZ_JBEZXZ010000436.1:0-1491 GCF_040638275.1 Actinoplanes sp. NPDC026623
CCGGCGGGATCGTCGCGGTCGCGGTCGCGGCCGGCGCCGTCGCCGCGCTGGCCATCCGGCACGGAATCGTCACCTGGCGGGCCTCCGGCCGCGGCGCCGAGGTCGCCCAGCGGCTGCGGGACAGGCTGCGGCCCGCCCCGGTCGTGCCGGCGCCGGCGGACCCGGACGGCGCCGGACCGGCGGCGTCGACGGCCGGCGCCGCGCCGCTCGGCTCCGTGACGCCGTCGCCATGACGCCGGCGCCCGCCTCAGAGGGAAGGCGTACATGACCACGGCGGCGATGGTCGTGTTCATCGCGGTGGTGGGCGCGCGCTTCCTCGTCCCCCTGCTGATTCCCCGGTATCCGCTGCCCGCGATCGTCGCGGCGCTGATCCTGGACGGCGTCGACCAGACCATCTTCCAGACGATGGGGTACGACCCGCCCGGCTACCAGGGCTACGACAAGGCGATGGACGTCTACTACCTGGCGATCGCCTACCTGTCGACGCTGCGCAACTGGACGAGCCAGCCGGCCGTGCACGTGGCCCGGTTCCTGTACTTCTACCGCCTGATCGGTGTCGTCGCGTTCGAGCTGACCGACTGGCGGCCGCTGCTGCTGATCTTCCCGAACACGTTCGAGTACTTCTTCATCGCGTACGAGGCGTACCGGTTGTTCTGGAACCCGGCGCGGGTCACGAAGCGACAGTGGATCATCACCGCGGTCGCGATCTGGGTGTTCGTCAAGCTGCCGCAGGAGTGGTGGATCCACATCGCCCAGCTCGACGTCACCGATACGATCGCCGAGGTGCCGTGGTTCGGCCCCGCGATCGTCGTCGCCGTCGTGGCGATCTGCCTGATCTACTGGTTCGCGGTGCGGCCCCGGCAGCGGCCGCCGGACTGGTCCTGGCACGTCGCCGCCGACCCGCTGCCCGCGGCGGCCGCCACCGTGGCCGAGCGCAACCGCTGGGTGGCAGCGCACGGCCGGCTCGCGTCCGGCCGGACGGTGGAGAGCGTGGTCCTGGTCGGCCTGATCTGGGTGATCTACGCACAGGTCCTGCCCGGCGTCGAGACCGGCAGCGCTCAGCTGTTCGCCGGCACCGCCGCGTTCGTCGTGGCCAACGCCGCCGTCAGCCTGTGGGTGGCCCGGTCGGCGCGGGGTGTCGAGCGCGCGCTGCCGGCCTTCGCCGTGCGGGTGCTGATGAACCTCGCGATGGTCTGGGCGGCCGGATGGCTGCTGGCGCGCGGCGGCGGCGAGCTCAGCGCGCCGCACGCGATCTTCTTCGTGCTGCTGCTCAGCCTGATCACCCTGCTGGAGAGCCGCTTCCGGCCGGTGTACGAGATCCGGTTCGCCGCCGACGGCCCCGCCGCCGGTGCCGCCGCCGGTCAGCGCTGCGAGGGCCGGGGCAACGGCTCCGACGACGTGGCCTGCGGTCCCGAGCGGTGCGAACTCGCCGCCGGCTGCCAGGCCGCGCGGGCCTGAGTCAGGCCACCGGCCCGGCGCCGGGTTCCGGCG
>NZ_JBEZXZ010000437.1:0-1491 GCF_040638275.1 Actinoplanes sp. NPDC026623
GGGCGGCTGCCGCGCTCGCGCCGGGTCGCCCCGGCCGAGGTGCACCGCCTGGTCCCCGCGGTGCGCCGCGACGGACTCCGCGGCGGCCTGATCGGCTGGGACGGCCAGCTGATCGACGACGCGCGGCTCGTGGTCGCGCTCGCCCGCACCGCCGCCGGGCACGGCGCCCGCATCCTCACCCGGTGCCGCGTCACCGAACTGCACGGCGGCGGTGCCACCGTGACCGACACCCGCACCGGTACGGAGCACCGGCTGCACGCCCGCGCCGTCGTCAACGCGACGGGCGTGTGGGCGGAGCAGCTTGACCCCGGCGTACGGCTGCGGCCGTCCCGCGGCACCCACCTCGTGCTGCGCCCGGGAGCCCTCGGCACCCAGATCGCCGGGCTCACCATCCCCGTGCCGGACGAGAGCAACCGGTTCGTGTTCGCGCTCCCCCAGCCCGACGGCCGCATCTACCTGGGGCTGACCGACGAGCCCGTCGACGGCCCGGTGCCCGACGTCCCCGAGCCCAGCCTCGCCGAGCGCGGCTTCCTGCTCGACGTGCTCGCCACGGCCGTGGACCCGGCGCCGTCCGAGGCGGACGTGGTGGGCGCGTTCGCCGGGCTGCGCCCCCTGCTGGCCGGCGCCGCCGACAGCACCGCCGACCTCTCTCGCCGGCACGCCGTGCACACCTCACCCGGCGGGGTCACCACGATCGTCGGCGGAAAGCTGACCACGTACCGGCGGATGGCCCGCGACGCCCTGGACGCCGCGCTGAACGCCCGCGGGCTGCCGCCGGGGCGCTGCCGCACGGCCCGGCTGCCGCTGGTCGGCGCCGCGCCGCCGGAGCTGCTGGCCCGGATTCCGGCGCCGGCGCGGCTGGTCGCCCGGTACGGCACCGAGGCGCCGGCCGTCGCCGCCCTGGCCGCCGGCGACCCCGCGCTGGCCGGGCCGCTCGCCCCCGGCATCGCGGTGACGGGCGCGGAGCTGCTGTGGAGCCTGCGTCAGGAGGGCGCGCTCGACGAGGACGACCTGCTCGACCGGCGTACCCGGATCGGGCTGGTGCCGGCCGACCGGGAGCGGGCCCTGCCCGCCGCCCGGGCCGCCGTCGCCCGGGAGGCCGCGGCCACGACGCCCTGACGGCCGGTCACCGGCGCGGTCGCTTCCCCGGGCCCGGCGCCTCGCCGGTGCCGTCCCGATCGGCGCGGTGCCGCTCCACGCCGCGCCCGATGTCGTGATCGGGCCGGAACGCTGCGGCGTGCGGGTCGAGTTCGGTGTGCGGCCGGTCGCCGACCCCGATCATGACGCTGGTGGCCCGGTCCACGGTGACCATCCCGAACAGCCCCAGCACGGTGGCATGCTGCTCCGGCAGCCCGTCGGCGTAGCCGAGCAGGTTGTCGTCGGTGGCGTTGCCCGCGGCGCCCACCAGGTCGCCGAGGAACGCGGCGATGGCGCCGGGGTCGTCCCGCGCGGCGGCGGAGAGCGCCACGTAGCGGCGCGCCAGATCCTCGC
>NZ_JBEZXZ010000438.1:0-1436 GCF_040638275.1 Actinoplanes sp. NPDC026623
CCTCGCGGTCGGCGGCGAGGCCGCCGACCACCGACGTGCCGCCGCCGAACGGCACGACGGCGACGCGGTGCCGGGCGCAGGCCGCGAGCAGCGCCTCGACCTCGTCGTGACCGCCGGGCCGGGCCACGGCGTCCGGCGCGCCGGTTGCGTCGCCGGCGCGCAGCCGCAGCAGGTCCTCGGTGGATTTTCCGGCGGCGTAGGCCAGCCGGGCGGCGTCGTCGGTGTCCAATCTGCCGCACGCCGCGCGCAGGGCGTCCAGCACGGGGGCGTCGAGGGTGGTGCGGGGCAGCACGGCGGCGTGGGCGCCGGGGGTCGGCGCGCTCACGCCCAGCGCGGTGCCGAGCAGCGCGGTGACGCCCGGCGGCAGGGTCACCGCGTCGGCGGGGTCGCCCCAACGGGCCACGTAATGCAGGTCATTCATGAGTTACACTGTGACACATGACGTCTAGTCGTAACACCCCTGAGCGGCGTACGACCGAAGATGCGCTGCTCGACGCCGCCCGCGACTGCGTCCTCGCCGTCGGGCTGCGGCGCACCACGCTCACCGACGTGGCCCGCCGCGCCGGCGTCTCCCGCATGACCATGTACCGCCGCTGGCCCGACATGGCGTCGCTGGTCGCCGACCTGATGACTCGCGAGTGGACCGAGCTCGCGCTGCGGGCACAGGCCGAGGCGCGCGGCGAGTCCGCCCGGCACCGGCTCGTCGACGGCCTGGCCACCGTCGCCCGGCAGCTGCGCGGGCACACCGTGTTCCGCCGCATCGTCGAGCTGGACCCGGAGGTGCTGCTGCCCTACCTGGTGGATCGGCGCGGCACCAGCCAGGACCGGATGCTCGCCGGGCTGGAGCAGGGCATCGGCGAGGGCCACGCCGACGGCTCGGTGCGCGCCGGGCCGGCCGGGCTGCTCGGGCGCACCGTGCTGCTCGCCATGCACGGCTTCGTCATCTCGGCCGCCACGATGACCGACGGGATCACCGAGGCCGACCTCGACGACGAGCTGCGGCTGCTCCTCGACCGCTACCTCGCGCCATGACCGGCACCGCGCTCACCGCCGCGCGCCGCCGCCGGGAGCTGGCCGAGCTGGCCGCCGGCCTCCGCGTCGACGTGCTCGTCGTCGGGCTCGGCGTCACCGGGGCCGGAGTCGCCCTCGACGCCGCGTCCCGCGGGCTCACCGTCGCCGCCGTCGACGCGCACGACCTCGCGTTCGGCACCTCCCGGTGGAGCTCCAAGCTGGTGCACGGCGGCCTGCGCTACCTGGCCGGCGGGCACCTCGCGCTGGCGTACGAGAGCGCGGTGGAACGCGACATCCTGCTGCGCCGGGTGGCACCGCACCTGGTCAACCCGCTGCCGTCGGTCCTGCCGCTCACCCCGTTGATCTCCGGCGGGCGGGCCGCGCTGGCCCGCGCCGGCTTCGCGGCCGGCGACGCGCTGCGCGCC
>NZ_JBEZXZ010000439.1:0-1433 GCF_040638275.1 Actinoplanes sp. NPDC026623
CGACCCGGCGCTGGCCGCCCGGATCGCCGTCGTCGCGGCCCGCATCGTCTTCGGCAACCCGACCCGGGGCCGCTACCCGGCCGCCGAGCGGCTGGCCACCGGGGCCCTGGCCGCGTCCCGGGCGAGCGGCCCGCCGGAGGTGGCCTGCCAGGCCCTCGAGGTGCTCGGGCGGTGCGCCCGCCGGCGCGACCTGGCCGAGGCGCACGCCCTCTACGAGCAGGGGCTGGCCATCGCCGAGGAGCACCACCTGGTCGCCGAGCGCATCGGCCTGCTCTACCACCTGGGCGGGCACGACGGGATCCGGTCCGCCGACCCGCGCCGGCTGCTGGCGGCGCTGGACCAGGCCGTCGAGGCCGGCGCGGTGGTCTCCGCCCTGAACATCGAGCTGGAGCTCGCCGTCGTGCGGATCTGCCGCGGCGAGTACGACGCGGCCCGGGCGGCCACCGAACGATGCGAGGAGACCGCCCGCCGGCTCAAGCTCACGCACACCCGGCTGATCGCCCTCGGCGAGCGGGTCATCGTGGCCGCGCACCAGGGCCGCCCGGCCGAGGCCGGCCCGCTCCTGCAGCGGTTCCGGGACCTCGGCGGCGAGGACGACGACTTCTCGGCCGCGGTACGCGGCTTCGGCCTCGCCATCGGCCACCTGCGCGGCGACGATCTGCCCGGCGCGCTCGCCGAGGTGCGCCGTGCCGCCGCCGACGAGGCCCGGCGGCCCGCCTCCTACCTGTCCTTCGTGGCCGGACCGGCCCTGTTCCTCGACGTCCTCGCGGGCGCGGCCGGCGAGCCGGAGTGCGCCGCCATGGCCGCCACCGCGCACGCGCAGGCCGGTTGGAACCGCCAGTTCCTGCCGCTCGCCAGGGCGGTGCTGTGCGGCCGGGACGGCCGGGCGGCCGAGGCCGAGGCGGCGTTCGCCCGCTTCCTGCGTGCGTCCCGGCCCTACCCCCTGATCCACCGCCTGGGCCCGCGCCTCATCGCCCGGGCCCCCGCCGACCCCCTCTGATCCATTCGCCATCCGACGGAGGACTGGAATGCCCTTGTACCGACGATCGGTCGCCGCGCTCGCGGCGGCCGTGCCGGC
Organism: Actinoplanes sp. NPDC026623; assembly: GCF_040638275.1. Taxonomy (NCBI): domain Bacteria; kingdom Bacillati; phylum Actinomycetota; class Actinomycetes; order Micromonosporales; family Micromonosporaceae; genus Actinoplanes; species Actinoplanes sp. NPDC026623. The sequence goes on from NZ_JBEZXZ010000439.1 coordinate 1,079, forward strand.
CACCCTGCTGGCCGCCCTGCTACCCGCCCTGCCCGCCGCCGCCCGGATGGGCCCCAGCTGGGTCACCGGCCCCTACTACACGCCGCCGGCCGGCACGACCGGCACGCAGTGGCGCGACGTGAGCGCCGCCGGCCCGGCCGACGTCTGGGCGGTCGGCGTCCTGCGCAATCCGGCGGACAACCCGCTGGCGGCGCGCTGGGACGGCAAGGCCTGGACGGCCGCGCCGACCCCCGCCGCGGGGGGCGGCCGGCGGGACGGCCGCACCCCGGGGGACGGCGTCGCACCCGCCGCGGGGTGGGGCGGGGGGGGCGCCGCCCGCGCCCCCCCCCCCGCCGCGGCGGCGCGGCGCGACCAC
>NZ_JBEZXZ010000440.1:0-1423 GCF_040638275.1 Actinoplanes sp. NPDC026623
GCCGGCCGGGGAGAGCGCCAGGCACGCGCGCATGCCGGTCCCGGTCCAGGCGTACGGCGTGGTGCCGCCGGTGGCCGCGAGGGTCAGCGGCGCGATGGCCGTGCCGGCCGTGGCGTTCTGGGTGCCCGGGTTGGTCACGGCGACCGAGGCCGTGCCGCCGCCCGAGTTCTGCGGCGTCGGCGTGGCCGCGGCGAAGTCGGCTGCGTTGTTGTTCGTGTCCGCGCCGGTCGTGGCGCGCTGGTAGCTCAGGACCAGCGAGTTGCCGGTCGCGGCCGTGCCCTCGGGCGAGTTGCTGGCGCCCCAGCCGAGCTTGTCGACGACGGTGGTGTCGGTGGGCAGGACTCCGGTCGTGCTGGCGGCGACGTAGAGCGTCCCGCCCGCCGCGCCCGGGTTGACGCTGTTGCCGGTGCTCAGGTCGGGGGTCGGCAGCGCCTCACCCGGGTTGCTGCTCGCGCCGTTGCCCGGCAACTGGATCAGGAAGTGGCCGTGCGCGGCCACCGTCCCGGACAACGCGAACACCTGAGCGCCGCCGGGCACGACGGTGCTGGCCGCCGCCCGGTACTGCAGGGTGTCGCCGGTGAGCGACACCGCGCTCGCCGTCGGGTTGTAGAGCTCGACGAACTTGTTCAGGTAGCTGGCGCCGGACGAGCCGCCGTTGAGGAAGACCTCGCTGATGACCAGCCCGGTTCCGGCCGGGTCGGCGAAGGCCGGGGTGAGGGGTGCTGCGGCGGCAGCCACTATGGATAGTGGCAGGGCCCCTATGGTGATCCGCCTGATGAGCGTATGGGACACGGAGTGGAACCTCCAGGGATGACTGGCTTTGGTGGGCTTGGATTGTCACCGGCCTGGCTTGCGGTGAGCCAAACGTTGGACGACCCATCGGCACACTAATACCTGTCGATCGCGTACGACGCGGATGTGACCCCGTCGTCACCTGGGGGAATGGGAGGATGTCTGGATGAACCGACGAGGGCGCCTGCACCACCTGGAGCTGTGGATGGACGATGCGGTCGCCGAGGAGGGTCCCTGGCCCTGGCTGCTGCGGCGCCTGGGCTACACCGTTCACAAGACCTGGGCGTCCGGCCGCAGCTGGGTCAACGGCGACGCCTACATCGTGCTGGAATCCGGGCCGGCGCACCTGCGCGGGCGCCAGCAGCGGCTGCGCAGCGGCATGAACCATCTCGCGCTGTGGGGCGGAACCCGCGACGAGGTCGACGCCGTGGCCGGCGAGGCGCCGGAGCACGGCTGGTCGCTGATGTTCGCCGACCGGCACCCGTACGCGGGCGGGCCCGACAGTTATGCCGCCTACCTGGAGGACGACGCCGGGTTCGAGGTCGAACTCGTCGCCGAGGACGTCGCCTGACGCCCGCCGTGGGGGGGGGGGGGCCCCGCCCCCCCCCCCCGGGGGGGGGCATAGAAGAAG
>NZ_JBEZXZ010000441.1:0-1415 GCF_040638275.1 Actinoplanes sp. NPDC026623
CGGGTGTACAGACGTGTGCTCTCCCCAACCCGGCGGGCGCCCCGCGGGCAGCCGGGACATCGACGCGGCCCGCGCGCACGTGGGCACGGCGATCGGCACGCTGGTGCCGTACGCGCTGAACGCCGGGGTGCGCCTCGCGATCGAGGCGCTGCACCCGATGTTCAGCTCGGACCGCTGCGTCGTGGCCAGCCTGAAGCAGGCCCTCGACCTCGCGGCCCCGTACCCGCTCGAGGCGGTCGGGGTGGTGATCGACACCTACCACCTGTGGTGGGACGACGCGGTGTGGGAGCAGATCGCCCGGGCCGGTCGGGAGAACCGGATCGCCTGCTTCCAGGTGGCCGACTGGCTGACGCCGCTGCCGGCCGGGGTGCTGCTGGGCCGCGGCCTGCCGGGCACCGGCTGCGTGGAGCTGCGGCGCTTCCGCGAGGCGGTGGACGCGGCCGGTTACGCCGGCCCGATCGAGGTGGAGGTCTTCGCCGAGGACGTGTGGTCGCGACCGGGCCGCGAGGTCCTCGACGAGGCCCTCGCGGGTTACCGCGCCCATGTCGCGCCGATCCCGGTGGCGGGACGTCCGGGCTAGCGCGCCCCGCCGGCCGCACCGGCCGTGGCCGGCTGCCCGGTGACCGGGTGCCGCCGGGCCGGCATGCCGAGGGTCGGGTTGGCGATGCCCCAGGCGGCGGCCCGGCAGACCAGTTCCTTGTACCTGGCGGCGAGCCGGCCGGTCAGCGCCGCCCGCACCGCGCGATCGTCGGCGGTGACGTACTGGATCAGGCCGTCGCGGCGGCCCAGCGAGATGCACTGGTTGTAGTAGCGGATCGACACGTGCGGGACCTTCGTGCCGGCCAGCCGCGCCGCGATCGCGTCGGCGGCCTGCCAGGCGGCCGGGGTGCCCGACGCGCACGACATCCGCAGCGGCTTGTCGCCGGGGCCCATCGCCAGGGCGGCGTCGCCGACCGCGTAGACGTCCGGGTGCGAGACCGAGCGCATGGTCGGGTCGACCACGATCTGGCCGCTGCCGGTGACCTCCAGGCCGCTCGCCGCCGCGATCGGGTGCACCGCGAAGCCGGCGGTCCACACGGTGGCCGCGGCCGGAATGGTGTCGCCGCCGGCGGTGGCGACACCGTCGGCCTCGACGGCCGTGACGGCGGCGTGCTCGTGCACGGTGATGCCGAGCCGGCCGAACACCCTCCGCAGGTGCTCGCGGCCCTTGGGCGAGAGCCAGTCGCCGAGGCCGCCGCGGGCGGCGAGGGCGACGTCGAGGTCCGGCCGCGCCTCGGCGATCTCGGTCGCGGCCTCCACGCCGGTGAGGCCGCCGCCGACGACGACCACGCGCTGCCCGGCGCCGAGGCGGGCCAGGCGCTCGCGCAGCCGCAGCGCGCCGGGCCGCCCGGCGATCTCGTACGCGTGCTCGGCGG
>NZ_JBEZXZ010000442.1:0-1412 GCF_040638275.1 Actinoplanes sp. NPDC026623
GTGCCGGTGCCGGTGCTGCGGCGGGCGCCCGCTTGGCGCGCCGGGGCCGGGGCACGGCGACGGGCGCCGGCCGGGCCTCGACGACGGCGACGGGCTCGGGCTCCGGCTCGGCTGCAGGCTCGGGCTCCGGTTCCGGTTGCGGTTCCGCGACAGCAGCGGCTGGTTCGGGCACGGCCTCGATCATCGCCGGGGTGGACGCCGGGGCCACGGCCCTGAGCAGGAGTCCGAAATCGATCGTCGGCAGCTTGCCGCCGGTGAGCCCACCGGCCGCGTGCAGCCGCACATCGGTGATGCAGACCTGGTCTCCGGCGGTTTCCACGACCAGGGTGGTGCTGTTACCACTGCCATCGTTGGGCAGGATGGTGATGGTGTAAGAATCCATGCTGCGGTCCCTCGGATCATGGCGTCACGACTCCACCGCGGCGACTGCCCCCGACAGCAGCGGCGTCGTTTGTGCGCCGGCGTTCATGTAGACGGCGCCAATCTATCGCGACCGGTGATCCGCACCGATGGGCGAGTGTCCGAAGGGGCGCAATTCCGCTCAGCGGCCACCCGTGTCGCCGAGCTTGTCCACGATGGCCATCTTCGTGTAAATCACCTGCCGCAACAGATCGCCCTTGCGCGTGACGGAGGCACCGTCGTCGAACTCCTTCGTCTCGTCGTCCACGGCGATCAACCGGTCGCCGATCAGCTCATAGGTCTCCTTGTCGAACAGCAGTTCCTGTGACAGGTAGCCCTCCAGGATCCGTCCCATGCCGATCGCCGGGCGGCCGTCGATGCTGACCGCGTCGGGGTTGATTTTCATGCCGGGTTCCTGCGCGAAGTAACGGAAGAAGGCCGCCTGGATCACCGGCGGCAGCACGTACTGCCCGACCAGTGCGGAGGGCTCCACCCACACCGGACCCTTCGGGTGCTCGGCATAGGCACGGACCTTCTCCGGCGTCGTCAGTTCGGCGATCCGGGACCAGTCGAGATAGGCCCACATCACGCCGTTCTCGCCCTGTCGCAGCACCTCGTACCTGCCGCTGCTCCTCGTGGCCTGCACCTGGCCATCGATGCGATTCCACACCTGAATCCTGCGGTACTTCGCCCGGCCGGGCACGAGCCTGCCGTTCGGGTACCTGCTCTCGTACCCCCGCGGGTTGCGCAATTCGCGGGTCTCCACGTACATGAACAGTTTCGGATTCGGGTCGATCCATTCGCGCCGCTCCGCCGACCACGCCGCATTCTCCAGGTACTGCGCCGCGCTGACCGGGCGAAGGTAGGGCAGCGCCGCCGTAGGGGCGTCAGACTGCCGCACGGCCGGTGGGGCCGGAGTCACGCCATCGCGGTCGACGACCGCGAACGCGGCCACGGCCGCCGCCAACGTGGCGACACCGACGGCGAGCGAGCCACGCAGGCGCCCGGGCCCG
>NZ_JBEZXZ010000443.1:0-1403 GCF_040638275.1 Actinoplanes sp. NPDC026623
GGCGAGGCCGGCGGCGTGGTCGCGCTCGGGCGGATGGTGTGCCGTCCCGAGGATGCGGAGACGGCGGGCTGCGGCGCTCTCGCCGACTGCGCCGCGGTCGGCGGCACGACCATCTGCGGTCCGGCCGCGCGGGCACCGGCCGTCGCGTCGCCGCGGTCGTCGAACGTGACGACGCCGATGACCCCGCACAGCAGCGCCTGAGCGGTCACCAGCGCCACGGCGACCGCGACGGTGCGACGGACCGGGGTCACGCGCATGCCGGACATCGTCACAGAGAGGCACTTTATGGCAACAGATCGATATGCGCGAGATCCCCGCGTCCGTTTCTCGGTTGAGTCGCCCGCTCAGCGCCCGGTGAACTTCGGCTTGCGTTTCTCCACGAAGGCCGTCGTGCCCTCGATCCGGTCGTCCGTGGCGAAGAGGCCGGCGAACAGCTGGCTCTCCCACGCGAGCCCGGAGGCGAGGTCCGTGTTGAGTCCGCCGTCGATCGCCAGCTTCGCGGCGCGCAGGGCCAGGGCCGGCCCGTTCAGGTACGGCTTGAGCAGCTCGGCCGCGCTCGCGTACACGTCGGCGGCCGGCACGACGCGGTCCGCGAGGCCGATGCGCAGCGCCTCCTCGGCGTCGACCATGCGGCCGGAGAAGATCAGGTCCTTGGCCTTCGCCGGGCCGATCAGCCGGGCGAGCCGCTGGGTGCCGCCCGCGCCCGGGATGATGCCCAGCCTGATCTCCGGCTGGCCGAGCTTGGCGTCGTCCGCCACGACCCGCCAGTCGCAGGCCAGCGCGAGCTCGCAGCCGCCGCCGAGGGCATAGCCGGTGATCGCCGCGACGACCGGCTTCGGGATCCTGGCGACCTCGTCGAACGCGCCCGAGAGCGCCGTCGCCCGGACGGTCATCTCCTGGAACGTCGTCGTGGTGAACTCGGTGATGTCGGCGCCGGCGGCGAAGACCTTCTCCCCGCCGTACACGATCACGGCACGGACCTCGGGGTCGGCGGTCGCGGCCCGCGCGGCCGCCCGGAGCTCCTCCTGTACCTGGGTGTTCAGCGCGTTCATCGGTGGCCGCTCGAGCCGGATCGTGCCGATGCCCTCGCTCGTCTCCAGTCGCACGAACTCACCCACGCGTTTGCCTCCCTAGCGATCGTTCAGACAGCTGACAGCGTAAGGCCACCCGGCCGCGGGAAAGTACGATGCACCCAAGGAGGTGCGATGACCACCTACTACCAGGACGCGGACGTGCTGATCACGTCGACCGGGGTCAGGATGGACGGACGCGACTACCGGCTCGGCGACCTGACGCAGGTCTGGCACCGGCGCGGCCGCCGGTCGTGGCGCACGATCGCCCGCCGCGGCGGCCGCCCCCCCGCCCCCGCCCCCCCCGCCGGGGGGGGGGCCCCCCGCCCCCCC
>NZ_JBEZXZ010000444.1:0-1399 GCF_040638275.1 Actinoplanes sp. NPDC026623
GACGTGAGCTCTTCCGAACTCCCGCACCCACCCCCGCCCGGGGCCGAAGAGGGCGCCCGCCGCCCGCCGTCGCGCGACGGCCGCGCCGGGCAGTGCCGCGACGGGTTCGCCGAGGGCGACGACGGCGAGCAGCAGCACGGTCGCCCACTCGTGGGACAGGCCGCCGCGGGCGGTCCCCAGGGCGGTGCCGGCGACCGGACCCGGCTGGCCGAGATCGCCGCCGAGCCGCCGGCCGCCTCGCCCCGCCCGGCGTCGCCCGCCGGCGACGTGCGGCTCCGCGGGCTCTGCGCGGGCTGGGACCCGGGCCGGGAGCCGGCGCTGCGCGATCTCGACCTCGACCTGCCGGCCGGATCCCGGATCGCCGTCCTGGGGCCGTCCGGCGGCGGCAAGTCGACACTCGCCGCGGTGCTCGCCGGACTGCTCGACCCCCGGGCCGGAACGGTCACCGGCGTGGGCCGCACCGTGCTCGTCGGCGACGAGACCGACCACGTCTTCGCGTCGACCGTACGGGAGAATCTGCGGCTGGCCCGGCCCGGCGCGACCGACGGTGAGCTGCACGCGGCCCTGGCCCGGGTGCGGCTCGACGGCTGGCTGGCGCAGCAGCCCGACGGCCTCGGCAGCTGGCTCGGCACCGGCGGCGGCACGATCTCCGGCGGTCAGCGGCGCCGGCTCGCCACCGCGCGGGCCCTGCTCGCCGCGCCCGACCTGCTGATCCTCGACGAGCCGACCGAGGGGCTCGACGAGGCCGGCGCCGAGGCGCTGATGGACGACCTGCTCGCGGCGTCCGCCGGGCACACGGTGCTGCTGCTCACCCACCGCACCGACGGCCTCGACCAGGTGGACGCCCGCTTCGAACTGCACGACGGGCGGCTCGCCGTCACCGCGGCCCGGTGATCCCTGGGCTCAGAACGCGGCGCCCTTCGAGTCCCCGTCCTCGGGGCGGGCGATGCAGTGGACCAGGCGCGGGCCGTCGCCGACCTGCATCGGCCACGCGTCGAGCTCCCACCCCTTGGTGGCGCCGGGCTTCCGGCTCCGCGACGCCAGCAGCGAAGGCGAGCACACGGCGGCGATGGAGGGCCACCGCTTGAGTTCGTCCTCGCGGGTGCCGACGGCATCCGCGGGCAGCGGAATCGCCGCGAAGGTCTCCCAGACGTGGCTCTTCTTGCAGTCCAGCGGCCAGGTCGGCGCCGCCTTGCCGTTGTTCGCCAGGGTGCCGCCCCAGCAGAGCGGCCCGGTCGGACAGAGCGCGTCGCCGCACCGGTCGAAGCCGGCGGCCACGGCGGCGGTGCTGGCGCTCGGGCCGGTGGCGGCGCCCGCCGGGTTCTCGCCCGGCGGCGTCCGGTCGAAGACCCGCCAGGCGGCGACGCCGCCGGCCACGACGGTCACCATCAGGACGGCG
>NZ_JBEZXZ010000445.1:0-1390 GCF_040638275.1 Actinoplanes sp. NPDC026623
TGCCGGGCCGCGCGAACCGTGCGGGCGGGCGGCCCCCGGCGGCGGCGCCGGGCGCGCGCGGAACCGGGGGAGTCGGGCCGGGAGGTGACGGGTCGGGCGCGGCGGGCGAGACGTCGATGATCCGGTCGGCGGCGGCCAGCAGCCCCGGCCGGTGCGCGACCACCAGGACCGCGCAGCCCCGGTCGGAGGCCGCCCGCAGCCGCGCGATCACCAGGTCCTCGGCGACCGCGTCCAGGTGCGCGGTGGGCTCGTCCAGCAGCAGCACGGCCGGTTCGCGGTCCGCCGTGCGCAGCACCGCCGCCAGGGCGATCCGCTGCCGCTGGCCCGCCGACACCCCGCTGCCGTGTTCACCGAGGACGGTGTGCGGCGCGATCTCCAGCCCGACGCCGCGCAGCGCCGCCTCGATCTCGTCGGGGTTCCCGCCGGGGAACACGTCGGCGACCGTGCGGGCGTGCGGAAGCGTGGGCCGCTGCGGCAGGTACAGCAGGCCCGGACCGGACAGCTCGATCCGCCCGCCGAGGGCGGGCTGCAGGCCCGCGAGGACCCGCAGCGCGGTGGTCTTGCCCGCGCCGGAGGGTCCGCGCAGCGCGACCAGTTCGCCCTCGCGCACGGCGAGGGCGTCCAGGCCGAGCGCGTCCACGCCGGCGCCGGGGTGCCGCACCCGCAGCCGGGTCGCGAAGACGGCCGGGCGGGGCCCGCCGAGCCCGAACCGGCCGTCCCCGGTGACCGCCGCCGCGGGCACGAACACCGCCTCGCCGGCGTCCGCGGGCGCCAGGATCTCGTCCACGTCGGAGATCACCGCCGACGCGTCGGCGCTGGCGTGGTAGCGCGCCGCCATCTCGCGCAGCGGCCGGTAGACCTCCGGCGCCAGCAGGATCACCAGCAGCGCCGGGCCCAGCGGCATCGAGCCCGCCGCCACCCGCAGGCCCGCCTCGACCGCGATCAGGCCGACCGACAGGGTCGCCACCAGGTCGAGCGCGGTCGAGGACAGGAACGCCACCCGCAGCACCCGTACCGTCGCGAGGCGGTGCCGGTCGGTCATCTCCCGGACCACCTCGATCTGGCGCTGCGCGCGTCCGAAGATCCGCAGGGTCGGCAGGCCGCGCACGACGTCCAGGAAGTGGCCCGCCAGCCGGGCGTCGGCCGCCCACGCGGCCCGCGCCTTCTGCTGCGTGGCCCAGCCGATGAGCGCGCCCAGCACCGGGATCAGCGGGAGCGTCGCCAGCGCGACCAGCGCCGACGCCGGGTCGGCGACGGCCATCGCCGCGATCACCAGCGGCGGCAGCGTCACACCCAGCACCAGCGCCGGCAGGTAGCCCGAGAACCACGGCCGCAGCGCGTCCAGGCCGCCGGTGAGCACGGCGGTGAGCCGGCCGCCGCCGTAGCCGGC
>NZ_JBEZXZ010000446.1:0-1382 GCF_040638275.1 Actinoplanes sp. NPDC026623
AACCTCGGCAGCCACGACTACCAGATCATGGCCACCGAGGGCTACCAGAGCAACGCCACCTCCAACATCACCGTCAGCGAAGGATCGACACCCACGACGACGCCTCCGACGACGCCTCCGACGACGCCTCCGACGACGCCCCCGACGACGCCCCCGACCAGCACGCCGCCGAATCCTGGGGGCGGGGCCTGCCGGGTGACCAACTCGGTCAACGCGTGGAACACCGGTCTGACGGACAACATCACCATCACCAACACCGGCACCACGCCCGTCAACGGCTGGACGCTGAACTTCGGCCTGGCCTCCGGGCAGACCATCACCAGCGGCTGGAGTGCCACCTACTCGCCGGCCAGCGGCCAGGTGGCGGCAACCAATGTCGGTTACAACGCCACCATCGCGCCGGGCGCCTCGACCACCATCGGGTTCCAGGCCAACCACAACGGCAACGCCGCCGCCCCGAGCGGCTTCAGCCTCAACGGCGCCGCCTGCTCCTGATCCCTGCATGTACGCGCCTGACCGGAGCAGCGGATGCTGCTCCGGTCAGCCTGCCGTCACGACTCCTGTGTCCGGGATCGAGGGTGTCGAGCCGGCCCTGCACGTCGCCTCGTACTCCAAGACTGTGGACCTGCTGGGGCGTGTCGGCCACGGTCGACCAGGCGGGCTGACCGTGCCGCCGGGTGGTTCGTCGCCGGTGCGCGCTGCCCCCGCGCTGCCCCCGCGCTGCCCGACCGCGCTGCCCGACCGCGCTGCCCGACCGCGCTGCCCGACCGCGCTGCCCCACCGGGCGGACGGCATCGCGGCCGGTGACCCGGTCGCGGACTCGATCCCGTAAGCCCAGGGCTTACGTGCTCTCATCGGTGATCGTCGGCGCGATCGTCAACCTGCTGCCGGCCCGGTGGGCACATGCTCGGAATTGCGGGGGATCGGCAGGGTGGCCCGGCTCGGCAACCCGGACGACCGGCCCGGCGACCGCGCCCGCAACCGGCGGACCTACAAGTGCGGCCCCGAGGGCAGTCGCCGCCAAAATCGACGGCCGGCCCCGCGGACGGCGCCCGCAACCGGCGGACCTAGATGTGCGGCCCCGAGGGCAGCCGGCCGCCAAATCGACGGCCGGCTGACCCAACAGCTCGGGCGTCGGCATACGCCGATGTTTCGTAGGCGGTGGCTCGGAAGCCCCGGCCGTGCGCCGCACCGGCCGGGGCTCGCTCCTAGCGCTGCAGGGTGAGCAGGCCCGGCCGCCAGGGAAGGTTGTTGTAGTCACCCCCGGCGTTGGGGTCCTTGCCTTGGTAGAGCAGTTGCAGGTTGCAGGGGTCGACGGTCTTGGTCTGGTCGGGGTTGGTGCGGACCAGGTCTCCGTGGCTGATGTCGTTGGTCCAGGTGGC
>NZ_JBEZXZ010000447.1:0-1379 GCF_040638275.1 Actinoplanes sp. NPDC026623
ACGTCGGCGAGCCCGACCCGGATCGGCGGGGTGTTGCCGTTGCCCAGGATGCCGTTGCGGTTGAACCAGGCCGAGAACATGTCGGCCTCGCGCTGGGCGCTCCACAGCGCGTCGACGCAGGCGGTCTCCAGGTTCGTGCCCGAACCGTTGCCCCACGCGTCGTCGGTGCCGGTGTAGGCCGAGCCGTTCTGGCCGCCGCACTTGAGCCCCGGCCGGGTCGTGTCGGTCAGCGAGTAGGCGCCCTCGGTGCCGCTGGTGTCCAGGGACACCTCGCCGTAGTAGTAGCCGTTGCCGGTGCCCTCGCGCACGTCGTCGACCTGGTCGAGCACGGCGCCGGTGCGCGCGTCGACGAAGACGTGCAGGACGCTGGGCCGGTTCGCGGCCGTGCGCCCGGACACGACCGTCTCCCAGGCGAGGCGCGGGGTGGCGCTCCAGGCGAGCACGACCAGCCTGGCCGCCCGGGTCTCGTCGACCTCGGCGAGCAGCGCCGCGGACCTGCGGGTGGCGGAGGCGGCGGTGACGGTCGCGGTGGCCGGGACGTCGATGGTGGTGCCCTGCGCGACGGCGGTGCCCTTGACGGCGCCGGCGGCGTCCGTCGTGACCACCACGTCCCCGCCGACCACCGGCACGCCCGCGTGGGTACGGGAATAGGTGACGTACCGCAGGCCGCGGGTGCCCTCGACCACGCCGGTGCGGTGCAGCGTGTCCTCGGGGGCCAGCCGCAGCGCGGGCGCGGCGGCGGCGCTGCCGACGAGCCGGTCGGCCGCGGCCGCGGGCCCCGGTGCGGGGGCGGGTGCCCGGGCCGGGTAGGCGGCCGAGGCGGGCGAGACGACCGAGACGGCGCAGGCCGTGGTTACGGCGAGCGCGGTGACGGCTCGGGCGAGGCGGGTTCGTCGCACGCTTCACTCCTTCCCTCGTCCCGTTCGGGAGCGAGGTTCATGGGCAGTGAAGTGAAACCTATTCATAGATGGACGTCAGTGGAACGGATGGCGAGAAACTTCGCCTGGTGGTAATAAAGGAGACTTCGTAACGCCGTGGTGACAAGAGTCGGGTATGACCCCTTCGCCACATCGGTTCCGGGCGTCGCCTAACTGCTCCGCTGGGCGCCCCTGCGCCGGATGTGAACCACAAAAGGCCTGGTCAGTGCCGTGGCAGAGGCGAAAGTACGACTCCGGGCGGCCGGGGAGCGAGGCAGGGTGGAGCCGGACGCGACCGCCGCGTTCCCCATCACCTCTACAGGGAGCCCGGCATGACCGCCGAAAACCCCGGCGGCCGCGGGCTGCCTCGCCGCGCGCTGCCGGCCCTCGCCGTGCTCGCGATGCTGGCCGGGTGCGGCGCCGACCCCGCCGCGCCGGGACCCCTCGCGGCGAACCCGGCGC
>NZ_JBEZXZ010000448.1:0-1373 GCF_040638275.1 Actinoplanes sp. NPDC026623
CCGCCGTGACCCTCTTCGAACGGGCGGCCGCGGCGGCACCCTCCGAGCCGGAGCGGCGGGCCCTGCTCGCCCGCGCCGAGGAGCTGACCGGTCCGGGTCGGCCGAAAGTCTGATCCGGGGAGCCCGAAGTCCCGCTCAGAGCCGATGCGCCCGTGCGCACGGACCGCGAAGCTTTCTCTCGGAGCAGAGACCGAGTCGCGGAGGGACCCCATGACGATCGACGACGAGAATCGACCGGCCCGGCAACGGATCACGCTGACCGACATCAGCTCCCGAGCCTGGGAACACCCCGCCGACCGCGGCGCGCTGACCGCCCTGCGCGAACTGCGCGGCTTCGACGACGTGGTGAAGGCGTTCTTCGGCATGTGGAACGAGCGCGGCTTCCGGCTCTCGTACCTGGCGGGCTCGATCCGCGTCGACCACCGCCAGTATCCGCGGGTGCATCAGCGCTTCGTCGAGGCCGCGACGACGCTCGACGTGGCCGAGCTGCCCGAGCTGTACGTCTCGCAGTCGCCGATGATCCACGGTCAGGCGATCGGCATGGACAAGCCGTTCATCGTCATCACCACCGGCGCGGTCGAGAAGCTCGACGACGACGAACTGCGCGCGCTGCTCGGCCACGAGATCGGCCACGTGCGCAGCGGCCACGCCGTCTACAAGACCATCATGGTGATCCTGACCAGGTGGGCGGCGAACGTCAGCTGGCTACCGATCGGCGCGATCGCGCTGCGGGCGATCATCGCGGCGATGTACGAGTGGTGGCGCAAGGCCGAGCTGTCGGCGGACCGCGCGGGCCTGCTCGCCGGCCAGGACCCGGCCGCCTCGATCCGCCTGCTGATGAAGCTCGCGGGCGGCGGCGACCTGTCGCAGATCGACACGGCGGCCTTCCTGGAACAGGCGGCCGAGTATCAGGGCGGCGGCGACCTCCGCGACAGCATCCACAAGATCGGCATGACGGCGTGGAGCAGCCACCCGGTGCCGGTCGCCCGCGCGGCGGAGCTGCGCCGCTGGATCGACTCGGGCGACTACGGCCGGATCCTCGGCGGTGACTTCCCGCGCCGCGACTCGGACGGCAACGCGTCGGTCACCGACGACGTGAAGGCGGCGGCGGGCCACTACCGGGACGTGTTCCAGAACTCGCCGGACCCCCTGGTGACGCTGGTCCGCCGGGTCGGCGGCGGCGCGGCCGACATCGGCGGCTGGGCCGGCGCGCAGACCGGGAAGGCGTGGGCCTGGGCGAGCACGGCGGCCGACGCGGCCGGGCGGGCGGCCCGCCGCGAGGGCCGGGGTGACGACCCGGCCAACGGCTCGGGTGACGGCCCGGCCGGGGAGAACCCGCCGGCCTGACCAGACGTCGCCCGCGCTCCCGGTTG
>NZ_JBEZXZ010000449.1:0-1342 GCF_040638275.1 Actinoplanes sp. NPDC026623
GGAGGGGGGGGCCGCGCAGGCCGAGGCCGGCGAGGGCGCGCTGGCCGCGCTGGCCGCGACCGCCGACGCCGACGTCGTGGTCGTCCGCACCCCGGCGACGGGCGCCATGGAGGACGGCCCGGTGCTCGGCCCCGAGGCCGTCGACGCGGCGCTGCGGCAGGGCTGGGAGCTCGCCGACGCCGCCGCCGACGAGGGCCGGGACGTGCTGATCCTCGGCTCGTGCGGGGCCGGCATGGAGGCCGCCGCGACGGCGGTGCTCGCCGCCTCCACCGGCGCCGAGCCGGTCGCGATCCTGCCCCGGGTGCTGGCGGCCGGCGGCTTCTACGACGACAACGCCTGGATGGTGCGGTGCGCCGCGGTGCGCGACGCCATGCACCGCATCCGGCAGGACCCGCGCGGCGCGAAGGACATTCTGGCCCAGGTCGGCGGCGCCGACCTGGCGGTGGCCACGGGCGCGCTGCTGGGCGCGGCGTCGCGGCGGATGCCGGTGCTGGTGGACGGGCCGCTGGGCATCGCCGCGGGGCTCATCGCCCGGGACATCGCGAGCCAGTCCCGGCACTGGTGCCTGCTCGCCGACGCCGGCACCCACGAACTCGTCCGGCAGGGCGCCGACGTGCTGGGCCTGAACCCGGTCACGGCGCTGGAGCTCGACCTCGGCGAGGGCGCGAACGCCCTGGCGGCGTTGCCGCTGCTGCGCGCCGCGATCGCCCTCGCGGGCGCGCTGCCGGTGCACCCGGCGCTGCTGGCCGCGCACGGCGACGCGGGCCTCGAGCCGGACGAAGACGAAGACGAAGACCAGGACGAAGACCAGGACCAGGACGAGGACCAGTCCGGGTTCGCCGAGCCGGAACCGGACGGGCCCGGCCCGGCCAGTGTTTGACGGTCTGCGCCTGGCGCTCACCACGCTGACCGTCCTGCCGGTCCGGGCCGGCCGGGTCGACCGCCGCGCGGCCGCCGTCGCGATGAGCGTCGCGCCGCTCGTCGGCGCGCTGCTGGGCGCGGTGCTGGCCGGCCTCTTCGTGCTGCTGGGCCAGGGCCCGGTGGCCGCCGCGGTCACCGTCGCCGCGGGCGCGCTGCTCACCCGGGGCCTGCACCTGGACGGCCTCGCGGACACGGTCGACGCCCTCGGCTCCTACCGCGACCGCGAGCGGGCGCTCGAGATCATGAAGAAGCCTGACATCGGCCCGTTCGGCGTCGCCGCGATCGCCCTTGCCCTGCTGATCCAGGCGGCCGCGCTGACCGAGGTCGGCCCGTGGGCGATCGTGGTGGCCTGGGCGGCGGGGCGGCTCGGCGTCACCATCGCCTGCCGCCGGGGCGTCGGCGCCGAGGCCCTCCGGGCGCG
>NZ_JBEZXZ010000450.1:0-1337 GCF_040638275.1 Actinoplanes sp. NPDC026623
ACGGCGGGTGCATCCGGGTTGCCGGGGGCGAGACCGTGGCCCGTGGGGCGCGATGCCACGAAAGGGGACTAAGATCCCCGCCGCCCGGGTGCTTGAGACGCGTGCCGACTGGGCATTGCGGAACCGCGCACCCCGCGACGCCTCAGGAGGACAGAGACCGATGACGGCCCTGGCACGCCGCACCGCGGATACCGACACGACCGCAGACCGCGGGGGCGGGCGTGGCTTCTGGCATGCGGTGGGGCACGCGTTCGTCGCGCTGCTGGCCGCCGCCGCCGTCGCCGGCGTCTATGTCGCCTGCGTGCGTACCCCGCTGGGGCAGACCGTCGACACGATGATGATGCGCGGCGCCGACGTGCACCACGCGCGCGTCGTCGACGTGCTCAACCGGGCGTTGAACGGCACCACGCTCGCCAGCCTCGTGCTGGTCTGCGTCGCCGCCGCCGCGATCGGCTTCATCCGGCGCCGCGTCGACCTGGCGCTCGCCGCGGGCGTGCTGGTGATCGGGGCCAACGCCAGCACCCGGCTCTTCAAGAACCGCCTGCCGCGGCCGAACCTGGACGACTTCCCGGCGCCGAACTCGTTCCCCAGCGGCCACACCACCGCGGCCGCGTCGGTGGCCTTCGCCCTGATCCTGGTGCTGCCGTTCGCGATCCGCGGCACCGTGGCGCTGATCGGCGCGGCGTACGTCACGATCATCGCGGTGGCCACCGTCTGGGCCGAGTGGCACCGGCCGAGCGACACCGTCGCCGCCCTGCTGGTCGTGCTGGCCTGGGGCGCGGGCGCGTCGGCCCTGGTCCGGGCCTACCGGTCCCGGATCACCGGCGTCGCCGCCCGCCCGAACCGGCTGTCGATGCTGGTCTTCGGCGGGATCGGGGCGCTCAGCGCCGTGGCCGGCCTGCTGGGCATCGGCGCCGTCGTCCTGTCCGAGCGCGCGATGCCGGACCTGGTCTCCGGCCGGTTCGCGTTCGTCGCCGGCATCGCGGCCATCGCGGCCGCGGTCGCCGCGGTCTTCGCCATCTGGGTTCGGCTCGCGGCCGGCGACCGGCCCCTGACGACGAGCGGGCCCGCGCCGGACAGGCCGGCCGCGACCCCGAAGCCCCGCGGTGCGGCCACCCGGCGCCCGAAGCCCCGGGTGCCGGCGGCGGCCAGGCGCAAGCCCGTCGCCCGCTGAGCGGGCGGCGGCTCCGCGGTACCCCTACAGCGCCGGATCCAGCTGATTGCGCAGCTTGGTCAGCGCCCTGGTGAGCAGGCGGCTGACGTGCATCTGGGAGATGCCGATCTGGTCGGCGATCTGGGATTGGGTGAGGTTGCCGTAGAAGCGCAGGGTGAGGATT
>NZ_JBEZXZ010000451.1:0-1326 GCF_040638275.1 Actinoplanes sp. NPDC026623
GGCCCGCGCGTGCGCCGAGCGTGCTCGCGCCCCGCGCGGAGAACCGGCCGGCCTCCAACAGGGCGTCGAGCGCCAGGCTTGCGGCGACTCTCGGGTCGAGCTCATGCCTTACCTGCGACATCACCAATCCACCACCCTTGATCGGAACTGCTGCTCAGCCTGCGGGAGGCGGGTCGGTTGAGCCTCATCCGGCGGGGGTGAAGCCGCCCTCGCGTCCCCGGGCCGGCCGGGCCGGTCCCGTCGCCCCGGCTCATTCCCCTCGGATGATCCGGCGGGCACGGCCGGCGGGAAGCCTTGAGGGCGCAATGGGCGGCACCGCCTTCGCGTACTCAGAGGGGGCCAGTCATGGCGCACGCACACGATCCCGTCGCGGGCTACCGCGACGACCGGGTGACCGGTTGGGTCGGATGGGTTCTCTTCGCCGGCATCATCATGCTGACCGGCGGATTCTTCAACGTGATGGGTGGCATCGTCGCGCTGGTCCGCGACGACTTCTACCTGGTGGGCTCCGGCGGGCTGGTGCTCAGCATCGACTACACCGCCTGGGGCTGGCTGCTGCTGGTCTTCGGCGCGCTGCTGCTGTTCGCCGGGTACGGCGTCATGGTGGGCCAGACCTGGGCCAGGGTGACAGGCGTGATCCTCGCCGTGATCAACGCGGTGATGCACATGGTCTTCATGCCCGCGTATCCACTCTGGTCGATCGTCATCATCACCCTCGACGTGTTCATCATCTTCGCCCTGGCGGTACACGGCCGGGAGACCAGGCAGATCAATCCCTGAGGCGACCGCACCGAGGACGGTGGCAGCCGCATGGAAAGCCGGCTCCGGATCGCGGACAATGCCGTACACCCACTTCTGCTGATGTTCCCGCTCGGCCTGCTCTCGATCGCGTTCATCTTCGACGTGGCCACGATGGCCGGCGCGCCGCGGATGCTCGCGACGCTCGCCTTCTGGAACATCGTCGCGGGGCTCGCCGGCGGCGTGCTGGCCATCTCGGTCGCGACCATCGACATCATGGCGGCCTCGCCCGGCCGCGCCGCCCGCGCCGGCACCCTCGGCGTGCTGCTCGACCTCTGGGTGCTGATCGTCTTCGCCGTCATCGCGCTGATCCGGCTGCGCACGCCCGACCGCGGCACCGACCCCGGGCTCCTGCCGGTCGAGGTGATCGGGCTCGCGGCCGCCGGGATCAGCACCTGGTTCGGCGGCCGGCTCGGCCCCCGGCGGCCGCCGGGAAGCGCAGCCAGGTGGTCGGGGTGAGGAACGTGATCAGCCAGATCGAGAAGATCACGCCGAGGGCCGGTATCACCGGCATGCCCGGCAGCCGGA
>NZ_JBEZXZ010000452.1:0-1236 GCF_040638275.1 Actinoplanes sp. NPDC026623
GCCGCCGCGGCGCTGACCGCCCGCCGCCGCGCCGCCGCCCTGCGCCGGCTCGAGGCCGGCGGGCGCGCCCTGCCGGCGGCCTATCTGCCCGGCCGGCCGACCTGGATCGCCGACCGGATCCGGCTCACCGACGACCGGATCTTCGCCCAGTACGGCCTGCGCCTCGGCCTCGTCTGGCCCCGGCTCTGGCTGCTGCTGGAGGCCGACGCCCGCAACCAGGTGACCAGGGCGCGGGACCGGTTCGAGCAGGCCGGGGTCCTCGCCGGCTGGGCCGTGCTCTATCTGGTGCCGGCGCCGTGGTGGTGGCCGGCGCTGCCGATCAGCCTCGGCCTCGGCGTTCTCGCCTGGTGGCGGGCGCGGTCCGCGGCGGCCCTGTTCGCCGACATCGTGGAGGCGACGGTGGATCTGCACCACCGGCGGCTCGCCGCCGAACTCGGCTTCCCCGTCGAGGCGGGCCGGGTGCTGGACGCCGCAACCGCCGACGCGATCAACGACCAGTTGCACAAGGGCGGCAGCGGCTACCGGCAGGCGACCTCGACCGGCGCCCCGATCGAGCCGACGCCGTACCCGTCGTCGTCCTCGGTCAGCGACAGCCGGGAACGCCAGCAGCCGGACGACCCCGCGGCCGTCGGTTCGAACACGACGTTGGCCTGAGGCTTCCCGTTCGGGCCGGTGCGCACGCCGACGATGGTCACGGTCCCGAACGGGCCCTTCGCGGCCAGCTTGGCGACCCGGCCGCGCTGGGTGGCCCCGGGTGTCGATCCGGGGCGGGTGACCAGGGCGTCGCTTCCGCCGCCGCTGCTCAGGCCGCAGGTGAGATCGCCGGTGGCCTCGACGGCCGCCTTCACCCGCGGACTCTGCTTGTTGATCCCCGGTCCGACCTCGATGTGGGTGAGGAAGCACAACGGTATGCGGGGCGTCAGGGACGCCAGGGGGTACGGGGTCAACAGGTCGAGATTCGACAGGGCGACGCCCGGAATGCCGAGGATCCCGGTGGACCGTGCCGGAAACGGGTAGGCGGGCGGCGCGAACGTGATGCGCTGGCCGGCCACCGGACCGCCGGGGTCGTCCGCGCCGGTGACGCCGCCGATGATCACCGCACCCAGCACCGCGGCGATCCCGGCGAACACCTGCCAGGGTCTGACCACCGGCCGGGCCCGGACCCGGACTCCCGCCGCGGCCGGCACCGAGCGGCGCGGCGGCACCGGCACCGGCTCCGGCACCGGTCGCGGTCGC
>NZ_JBEZXZ010000453.1:0-1231 GCF_040638275.1 Actinoplanes sp. NPDC026623
GATTCGCGTCTCCTCAGAGTGACCAGGTGGCCGCGTCCTGCCAGTCCCTCGACAGAGCGACTAATCCCAGCTCAGACGTTAAACGGAAAGCTAAGACCCTGGTAAATAAGGGTTTCAGGTGTGTTGGTGTCGGGCGAGGCGGCGGGTCATGACGATGATCATGGCCCATTGGACCATCGCGGCGTGATGCTCGGGTAGCCGTTCGTAGTCGCGGACGGTGCGGCGGCAGCGGTTGATCCAGGAGAATGTCCGTTCGACCGCCCAGCGACGGTGTAGGACGACGAAGGTGTTCTGCCCGGCGAGTTTGGCGACGATCTGCAGGGTGAGTCGTAGCTGGTCGTTGGCCCAGGCGACGAGTTTGCCGGCGTAGCCGGAGTCGGCCCAGACCAGGCGGATGTTCGGGAAGCAGGCGTGTAGGGCCCAGAGCAGCGGGCGGGCGGCGTCGCGGTCTTGGATGCCTGCGCCGGTGACCAGGACGGCGAGGAGTAGTCCGCAGGTGTCGACGGCGATGTGGCGTTTACGGCCGTTGATCTTCTTGCCGGCGTCGTAGCCGCGGCTCGGCCTGGCGACGGTCTCCGCGGCACGCAGTGACTGGGAGTCGATCAGCGCGGCCGATGGTTGCCGGTCGCGGCCCTCGAGGTGTTCGCGGACCTGTTCGCGCAGGTGGTTGTGCATCTGGTTGAGGGTGCCGTCGTCGGTCCACCGTTTGAAGTAGTGGTAGACGAGCTTGTGGTGCGGGAAGTCGGCGGGTAGGGCGTTCCACTGGCAGCCGGTGCGGTCGAGGTAGCGGATCGCGTCGACGACGTCGCGGCGTGGGTAGATGATCGGTCGGCCTCTGCCGGTCCCGGCCGGGACGTGTGGAGCGAGGACCTGCCATTCGGCGTCGCTGGTATCGGACGGGTAGTGGCGTGGCCTGCGGGTCGGTAGATGGTCGGCGAGGGCGGCCGGGGTCGATGGCGTGGCGGTCCCGGCGACGAGGTATACAGACAGGGTTGGGCCTTCGGGGTTCGAGCTGCTGGTTTAGTCACCTTGCTCGTACCGAAGGCCCTTCCTCATGTCATCTCGCCACGCCGACCGCGAGCACGATCATCGATCCCCGACGGAGCCACCGCTCGCCCCAACCCCTTATTTACCAGGGTCTAAGCTTTCTGTTTAACGTTGATTTCGCCGTTTCGGGGTCTTGACCTGGGATTTCCTGATGGCGGGGTAGCGGGGTGCGGGCGTGGATCGG
>NZ_JBEZXZ010000454.1:0-1218 GCF_040638275.1 Actinoplanes sp. NPDC026623
AACACCACCCACACCCCCCCGCGGCGCCCCCCCCCCCGGCCCCCCCCCCCCGCTGCGACGTGAATCTACTGCGCGACCGGCACGATGCTGATGGTCTTGCGACCCCGCGTGTGGCCGAAGAGCACGTTGCCCTTGGCCAGCGCGAACAGCGTGTCGTCGCCACCGCGGCCGACGAGCTCTCCCGGGTGGAACTTCGTGCCACGCTGGCGGATCAGGATCTCGCCGGCGTTGACCAACTGGCCGCCGAACCGCTTGACACCGAGCCGCTGAGCGGCGGAGTCGCGGCCGTTGCGGGAGCTGGAAGCACCCTTTTTGTGAGCCATGGCTGCCCCCTACTTCCCGCTGGAGATGCCGGTCACCTTGACGAGGGTCAGCGGCTGACGGTGCCCCTGGCGCTTGTGGTAACCGGTCTTGTTCTTGAACTTGTGGATCCGGATCTTCGGACCCTTGGTGTGCTCGGCAATTTCGCCGGACACCGTCACGCTGGCAAGCTTGGCCGCATCGGTCACCAGGTTGTCACCGTCGACGAGGAGCACCGCGGCGAGAGTCAGGGCGTCGCCGGGTGCACCCGCGAGCTTCTCGACCTCGATCACGTCGCCCTCGGCAACCTTGTACTGCTTGCCGCCGGTCTTGACGATCGCGTACATCGACGCGGACTCCCTGAGACTTACGCAGCGAAGAGCTGCTGGCGGATGTAACTGGATCCGGCGGCGCCCGAAGGTGAATCCCAGGCCGCGCACGGAACAGACGCACGAAATTGCGCCGTCAGAAAGACTACTTCATGAGCGGCCTTGCACCCAAACCGGGGACTGCTCAGGCGTCGCCGCAGGCCTTGTCGAGGGTCGCGCGCAGCTTGACCATCCGGGCCGAGTCGACCTTGCTTACGTCGCCCTTAAGGGCCGTGACCTGCGAACTCATGCTGGCCAGGGCCGCCTTCAGCTTCGCGTCGGCGGCCAGCTCCGACATGTCCTTGAGGGCGTACGCGAAGTTCTCCACATCACGGCTGGTCTTCTCTTTGGCCTTGGCCACCAGGTTCTTGTCCTGCGACGACTCGGCGTCGATCCGCAGCTTCAGGTCCAGTGCGAAGTTCCTGACCGCGTCGCCGCTGGTCTTCGCCGCCTGCTGGCAGATCGCCCCGGTGTTGCCGGACAGCGCCGCGTCCGCCTCGCCCGGCAGGGCGGCACCGGCCCCGCCGGCCCGTCGGCCGGTGCCGCCCTG
>NZ_JBEZXZ010000455.1:0-1218 GCF_040638275.1 Actinoplanes sp. NPDC026623
CGGCGCGGCGACCGGCGCCCGCGCGACCGGCGCCCGCGCGACCGGCGCCCGCGCGACCGGCGCCCGCGCGGCCGTCGCCGGCGCGGACCTCGCCCACCCCGCCGGCGCCCACCCGGCCCGCTCCGCCCGTGCCGGCGCCGTCGGAGGGGGTGCTCGACCGCACGAGCCCGCTGCCGGACGGCGTTCCCCGGCAGGTCGGCTTCTTCTTCGGCGGTGACATGGACTGCCCCGGGCAGGCGACGAAGCCGCGGATCGACCTCGCCGCCGGGGCCGTCATCCCGACCGAGTTCCTGCTCTGCTTCTACGGCTTCCGCGCCGGGCAGTTGACGGTCACGATCCGGCCGCCGGCCGGAAAGGCCCACACGACGACCCTGCGCGTCCGCGACGGCGAGGACGGCGGAGTGCCGTATCGGTATCCGCTGCGCCCCGGCGCCCCGGCGGGCGGATACCGGATCACGGCGCGTGAGGGCAGCCGCGAGGCGGCCGCGACATACCCGGTGAGGTATCCGACGAGCCCGGTGCTGTGGCTGGAGCGGCAGGGCGGCTGCCGGGCGCCCGGCGAGGACGTACATATCTACATCGCCGGATTCCCGGCCCGGCGCACCGTCATGCTCAACCTGTACCGGCGGCACAACTACCAGACGTCGTTCCCCGCCGAGACCGACACCTACGGCTCGGGACACGTGATCCTGCGCGTAGGCCACGTGCCGGATCCCGACCCCGGGTCGACCCAGTGGGGGGTCAGCCACCCCCAGCTGGGCGACACGGAGTCGGTGACCTCCGACCCGAACGTTCCGGGTCACGCCTCGACGAATGTCTTCTGCACCAAGTCCCCGCCGGTGGGGGACTGACCGTGGGCACCCCGGCCCGGCGAGGACGCAGGGAGACCCTGATCGACCCGACCGTCCCCGAGCACCGGCGCGCGCTGGCGCAGGCGCTGCGCGACCTGCGGGCCGAGTGCGGCGCACCGCCCTATCGCGACCTCAGCCGGCTGGCGCACTGCGCCGCCGGCACCCTGTCCGAGGCGGCCGGCGGCCACCGCCTGCCCAGCTGGGAGACGACCCGCGGCTACGTCACGGGCTGCCTCGCGTACGCCGGCCGGCGCGGCGAGACGGCGGCCGCCCTGCCGATCTGGCGGCAGCGATGGGACCGGGCCCGCCTCGACGACGACACCCCCGCGCGCAACGACACCCCCCAGCGGGTCGCGCCGCCGCCGGC
>NZ_JBEZXZ010000456.1:0-1193 GCF_040638275.1 Actinoplanes sp. NPDC026623
GTTCACCATCGCGGTGAAGAGTTCGCGGCTCACGGCAGCAGGATCCCCGGGTTGAGGATTCCGCGCGGGTCGAGCGCGTCCTTGACGCCGCGCAGCGCGGCGACGCCCACCGGGCCGATCTCGCGCGCGTACCAGGGCTTGTGGTCGCGGCCGACGCCGTGATGGTGGGTGATGGTCGCGCCGGTGGCGGCGATCGCGTCGCTCGCCGCGGCCTTCGCCGCGCGCCACTGCGCGACCGGGTCCTTCGCCTGGGCCGCCACCACGGTGAAGTAGAGCGACGCCCCGGTCTCGTAGACGTGCGAGATGTGGCAGAGCACGAGCGGCGGCGTCCCCGCGGCGGCGAGCGTCTCGACGAGCGCGTCGCGCACGGCGGCGTAGGTCTCGGGCAGCCGGTCCCAGAAGGTCGCCGTTTCGAGGGTCTCGGCGAGCGCGCCGGCGTCGAGCAGCGCGTCGCGCAGGTAGGGCGCCCGGAACCGCCCGGCGCGCCACTGCTCGCCGGGTGCCTCGCCGAGCGACGTGCCGCCGAGCTCGGCCAGCCGGCGCGACGCGGCGTCCGCGCGGGCGGCCACGTCGGCCTGATCGCCCTCGAATCCGACCACGGCCAGGCAGCCGCCGTCGGCGTCCTGGCCGCTGCCGGTGGCCGCGTTGATCGCGGTCTCGGTCTCGTCGGAGAGCCGCAGCACGGTCGGCAGCGGTCCGTCCTGGGCGAGCGAGCGCAGCGCGCGGGCACCGTCGGCGAAGGACGGGAAGGTCCATCCGGAGTAACGGCGGGCGGCCGGCGCGGGCCGCACCCGCAGGGTCAGCTCGGTGACGACCCCGAAGACGCCCTCGGAACCGAGCAGCAGTTGCCGCAGGTCGGGGCCGGCCGCGGACTCCGGGGCCCGGCCGAGCTCGAGCGTGCCGACGGGGGTGGCCGCGCGCAGCCCGACGACCATCCGGTCGAAGCGGCCGTAGCCCGCGGAGGCCTGGCCGCTGGAGCGGGTGGCGGCGAAGCCGCCGAGGCTCGCGTACTCGAAGGACTGCGGGAAGTGGCCGAGCGTGAGCCCCTCGGCGGCCAGCAGCCGCTCGGCGTCCGGGGCGCGGACCCCGGCCTCGAACGTCGCGGTGCGCGACACCGGGTCGAGCCGCAGCATCCGGCCGAGGCCGGCGAGGTCGAGGGCGAGCACCCCGGCGAAGCCCACGCGGTCGGCGGC
>NZ_JBEZXZ010000457.1:0-1185 GCF_040638275.1 Actinoplanes sp. NPDC026623
ACGCCGCCGGCACCACCGGCGTGAAGCGCAGCGGTGCCGGCGGCCGCGCCACCGGGTCGCGCAGCAGCTGGGCCAGGCGCTCGCGGGCGGTGCGCACCTGGCCGCCGAAAATCAGCCCGGGGTGCGGCGCTGGCGCAGGTAGGCCAGGACCGCCTCGCGGGTGGTGCGGACGCCGAACAGGGCGCGGGCCTCGGCGATGCGGCGGTTGGCGGTGCGCAGCGACAGGAACTCCGCCGCCGCGGCCGCGGCGATCGTGTCGCCGGCGGCCAGCCGGTCCAGCAGGGCCCGCTGCTCCGGCACCAGGTCGGCGACCGTGTCTCCCGGTTCGGCCGGCGCCTGCGGGCCGCCCGGTCCGAGCTGGACGATGCCGAGGCGGCTCAGGTCGTCGATCAGTGCCCGGCCCACCGGCGTCTCGGAGTCACAGACCGCCACGATGCCCGCGCCGCGGGCGGCCGCCAGCACGGCCAGTTGCAGGTTTTCCCGGTCGGTGATGCGCCCGTGCAGCACCAGCCGCGCCGCGGTGACGTCCCAGGACTGGTCGGGCAGGGCGAAGCCCTCCCGGACGGTCCAGCCATCGCGGGTCAGGCGGCGCACCACGGTCTCGGCGTCGGCGCCGGAGGAGACGACGTGGCGGGGGGCGTCGGGCTGTCGGGTCAACGTCCATCCTCGCGGTCGGAGTGGGTCGCGGACGCTTCGATCTGGGTGAGGGCGAGGGCCGCCGCCTCCGTGCGGGTGCGGGCGCCGAGCTTGCGCATGCCGGCCCGGATGTGGGTGTCGACGGTCTCGGCCGAGATGCCGAGCTGGCCGGCGATGCGGCGGGTCGGCTCGCCCGCCGCGACCAGCCGCAGCACCTCGGTCTCGCGGCGGGTCAGCCGGCTGCCCGAGCGCGGGCTGCGGGTGTCGCGGTGCACGTGGTGGCGGCGCAGGCCGCGCCGGGCCCGGCCGGCGAGCACGACCAGCCCGGCGGTGTCCGCGAGGTGTTCGGCGCGCAGCAGGGCCGCGACCGCCCGCTGCGGGTCGGTGTCGTGCAGGCCGGCGGCGAGCAGGCAGCGGATCTGCTCGCGCAGGGCGACGCCCGCCCAGGCGTCCGCGGCCGCGGCGAACCCGGTGCCGGTCGCCCACGCGGTGAGGGTCCGCCGGGCCGCGGCCGGCAGCCCGGCCGGGATCTCGGGCGCGGGCGCCTCC
>NZ_JBEZXZ010000458.1:0-1107 GCF_040638275.1 Actinoplanes sp. NPDC026623
CGTCGGCACGCAGAACTTCGGCAACACCTTCCCGGGCGCGAGCGCGCCGTTCGGCATGGTCCAGGTCAGCCCGGACACCGGCGGCCAGGGCGGATACGACTACCAGCAGAGCCGCATCCACGGCTTCAGCCAGACACACCTGTCCGGCGTCGGCTGCGGCGTCGCCGGCGAGCTGCCCATGCTGCCCACCACGGGCGCGGTCAGCACCTCCGACCCGAATTCGTACTCCTCGCCCTACTCGCACGACGACGAGGAGGCCTCGCCCGGCTACTACCGGGTCGGCCTGTCGCGGTACCAGACCCGGGCCGAGCTGACCGCGACCCCGCGCACCGGCTGGCAGCGCTACACGTTTCCGGCGACCGGCGCCGCCAACGTCCTGTTCAACACGGGCAAGGCCAACCAGTCCGTCTTCGACTCCGAGATCCACGTCGTCGGCGACCGCACCGTCGAGGGCCGGGTGCACGCCGGCGGCTTCTGCGCCGGCAAGGACGACCACACCGTCTACTTCACCGCGAGCTTCGACCGCCCGTTCGCGGCGAGCGGCACCTGGCGCGGCCCGGCGCTGACCCCCGGCGGCAGGGACGCGTCCGGCACCGGCGGCAACGGCGCGTGGGTCACCTTCGACGCGACCCAGGACCGCGACGTCGTCGTCAAGGTCGCGCTCTCCTACACCGGGCCGGAGGGCGCCCGGCGGAACCTGGCCGCCGAGACCGCCGACTCCTACGACTTCGACGCCGTCCGGGCGAGGCTGCGCGACACCTGGGCCGGCGAACTCGACCGGATCAGGATCGGCGGCGGGGCCGCGGACCGGCGCGGCGTCTTCTACACCGCGCTCTACCACTCGCTGCTGCACCCCAACCTGGCCGGCGACGTCGACGGCGCATACATGGGCTTCGACCGGCGGGTGCACACCGCGAGCGGCTACACGCCGTACCAGAATTTCTCGCTCTGGGACACCTACCGGCCGCAGAACCAGTTGCTCGAACTGCTCGTCCCGGAGGTGGCCCGGGATGTGGCGCTGTCGGTGGTCGCGATCGGGCGCGACGGCGGCTGGCTGCCGCGCTGGGCCCTGGCCAACAGCGAAACCAACATCATGACCGGTGACCC
>NZ_JBEZXZ010000459.1:0-1073 GCF_040638275.1 Actinoplanes sp. NPDC026623
CGGCGGGGTCTTTACGTTGGTATGTCCCTCTCGCTGAGCATGTTCGCGGACAGCCCGTCACCAGTTACGTACCGAACTTCTGCCTACGCGCTTAGCGGGTGTAACGCACCGTCCAGGTCCTCCGACATTGGCTGACCGCGGCTTGCGAACCCGACAATGCAGGTGGTTATCCGTTTAAGATCATCCTGCCGATCGCTGAATGCGGCTCGTAGACTCTGGCCAACCGGCAAGCGCATACTCTCAAGATCTTCTTGCGGAATCCCGTAGACCCGCGCGCTCCGGTCGTCATCGTCGAACGTCGCCCGCAGCTCAACCTCGACGAAACGCTCGGCCTTGTCGACCGTGTCAAAAGGCATGGCGGCGGTCGACTCGACGCCGGCCTCCAAGCCGTCCAGTAGCTGAGCGATCGCGGTGGAAACCCGCTCAATATGGTTGCCGAGGGCTGCGCTTCTGTCCCGCTGCGGTGGGTCGAACGCGAGAACATCAGCGGCGGTCACGTTCAGGTCGTGAACTGTGTCGGCTAAGCGGGTGACCACGAGACGGAGTCGTCGGCCTATCGACCGTGGACTGCCCTTGATTGCGGCGTCGAGATCGGTGAGTGCTTCGCGTGCCAACCCTAGGAGTTCCAGGACGGCGCCGTCCTCCAGTACCGTCTGCCACTGGACACCGGTAACTGGAATGGGAGGCTCCGCAGCGGGCACCAGCTGCGGCACCTTCCACGGCTCACCCATAGAGGCAAGAGCTGCGCTTACCGCCTGTAGCGTCTCGTCATCCATGCCACACAGTCTCGCCCGTGGCTCGATATTGATGCCGGTCTGGTTTCTGACCACTGTCGCGCCATCCGGGCGTAAGCAACGCCCGGACAGGCATCGTGTTGCGAGCACAAACGGCCGCGTGGTAACCGTCGCGCGGCCGAGCGGAGAGCGGCATCACCCGGGTGGGCGTGCTGGCATTCGACCGCGGGCTGAACCGACGACGGCCTTAGCTTTCCGTTTAACGTCTGAGCTGGGATTAGTCGCTCTGTCGAGGGACTGGCAGGACGCGGCCACCTGGTCACTCTGAGGAGACGCGAA
>NZ_JBEZXZ010000461.1:0-1051 GCF_040638275.1 Actinoplanes sp. NPDC026623
CTAGTGTCCTGAGTCTTTAAATCGTTGTCAGTGGGTACGGTGGTTGCATGCCATTGCCGACAGCAGTGCCGATCGTGCTCACTGATGACGAACGTGAACAGTTGCTGGCGTGGTCGCGGCGTCCGTCGAGTGCTCAAGCGATCGCGTTGCGGTCGCGGGTGGTCCTGGCTTGCGCGGACGCCGTCGGGGCGCCGAACGGACTGATCGCCGAGGAACTCGGGATCTCGCGGAACACGGTGAAGAAGTGGCGTAACCGCTTCGCCGCCGATCGGCTCGAGGGGTTGCTGGACGAGCCACGGCCCGGCCGGCCCCGCACGATCGCTGACGCCGACGTGGAGCAGGTGATCACCACGACCCTGGAGACCACGCCGAAGGACGCCACGCACTGGTCGACCCGGTCCTTGGCCGCCGAGGTCGGCCTGTCACAGACCGCGGTGTCGCGGATCTGGCGGGCGTTCGGCCTGCAACCGCACCGCCAGGACACGTGGAAGCTGTCGAAGGATCCGCAGTTCATCGACAAGGTCCGTGACGTCGTCGGGCTTTACCTGGATCCACCCGAACGTGCCGTCGTGCTGTGTGTGGACGAGAAGTCGCAGATCCAGGCCCTCGACCGCACCGCCCCGATCCTGCCGATGCTGCCCAGCACCGCGCAACGAGCCAGCCATGATTACGTCCGCGCGGGCACGTCCAACCTTTACGCCGCACTCGATCTGGCCACCGGCAAAGTCATCGGCTCACTGCACCAGCGCCACCGGGCGATCGAGTTCAAGAAGTTCCTGGTGACTCTCGACCGCGAAGTCCCGGGCGGCCTGGACGTGCATGTGGTGCTGGACAACGCGTCCACCCATAAAACCCCGGCCATCAAACGGTGGCTGAACGCCCACCCGCGCTTCGTCCTGCACTTCACCCCGACCAGCAGCTCATGGCTGAACCTCGTCGAACGCTGGTTCGGTGAACTCACCACGAAGAAGCTGCAACGCGGCACCCACCGCAGCGTCCGCGACCTCAACAAAGACATCCGAACCTGGATCCAGACCTGGAACGACAACCC